>JAKIVT010000099.1 GCA_022750415.1 Thermoplasmata archaeon | reverse complement strand
CGGGACGACCGAGGAGGCGCTCGCGGCGGTCTCCGAGAAGAACCACAAGTTCGCGAACTCGAACCCGACCGCCCAATTCTACGACAAGACGTTCGACCGGGCCAAGCTCGGCCGACTCCCGATGGTGGCGCCGCCGCTCCGGTTGGGCGACTGTTCCTCGATGACCGACGGCGCCGCCGCCGTGGTTCTCGTCGCGGAGGAGCTCGCCAAGAAGTACACCGACACCCCGGTCCGGATCCGCGGGACGGGGCAGTACGCGGACTTCCACAACCTGGCGAACGCCGGCTCGTTGACCGATTGGGTCGGGTTGCGGAACGCGTCGGGCGAGGCGTACCGCTCGGCCGGGATCGGACCGGGCGATGTCGACTTCGCCGAGATCCACGACTGCTTCACGATCTCTGAGATCGTCGAGTACGAAGCGCTCGGGTTCTGCGGCCCGGGCGAGGGGGGCCAGTACGCCCTCGACGGGCGCTCCGGCCTCGGCGGCGACGTCGTGGTCAACCCCCGGGGAGGGCTCCTGGGCTGCGGTCACCCCCTCGGGGCCACCGGGGTCGCCCAGGCCGTGGAAGTGTTCGATCAGTTCTCCCATCGGGTCCCGGCAACCCGGCAGGTCCCGGACCCGCACTGGGCACTCGTCCACAACCTCTCGGGGAGCGCCAACGTCCACTCCGTGATGATCTACGAGGGAGCCTCCTAGGATGGCAGAGGAAATCGCTCGAGACCGTCGCGCCTCGCGCCCGGCGACCGCCGTCGTCGCCCCGCCGGATTCCGCTACTGCGAGCCCGCCCGAGATACCCAAGAAGGCCCCGCCAGCTCCCCTCCCGTTCCTCTTGGACTTCTTCCCGCTCGAGGACGGGAAGCAGACCCGCCTCTCCGCATTCTACGACCACCTCCGGGCCGGCCGGGTTACGACCACCAAGTGTCGAAAGGACGGGAAGCTCGCCTGGCCCCCCCGGGTCGTTTGCCCGACGTGCCACACCTCCGAGCTCGACTGGGTGGACCTCCCGCTCGACGGCCGGATCTACGCCTTCAGCGCCGTTCTGATGGGAGCCCCGCTCGGTATGGAGTCCGAAGTGCCGTTCGTCGTCGGGCTCGTCGAGATCGACGGAGTGCCGTTCCGGATGTTCGGACGGATCGTGGGAACCCCGTGGGAGCGGTGCCACGTGGGACAGAAGGTCCGCGCGGAGCCGTACGACCTCCCGGACGGTCGCGTGTTCTACCGGTTCCGGACCGCCTCCTAGAACCCGATTTTCGGCGTGCCGGTCGGGCTCGCCTCCTCTCGGCGAATCTCGCGGTGGATGCCTATTTATACCGGGCCTAGGTCTCGCGCCGCGCCGTTTTCGAGGGGAGCCGGCGTCCGATGGTACAGGTCGATACGAGTTGGTGGCGCCGGCACGGGTGGACCGTGGCCATCCTGCTCGCCGCATTTGGGATCACTTTCCTCATCCGGACCCTCTACGTTCTCCCGCTCCTGAGCCAGTGGGGAGCTCCGTACCTCTTCGCGGGCGGTTCGGACTCGTTCTACCACTGGCACGTTACCTCCTACATCATCCAAAATCACCGGAACCTCGTCGTTGACCCGAATCTGAAGTACCCGATCGGGGCGGTCAACCCGCGCGAGCCGCTGTTCGACTGGATGAATGCGGTCTTCGGGATCCTCTTCGCGCCGCTGTTCGCCCACGCGGCCACGGCGGCGTGCTCGTCGACGTGCATGGCGGCCTCGTTCTTCCTCGAGCTCCAGGCCCCGCTCTGGGCCGCGCTCGGAGTCTTCCCCGTCTACCTGATCGGGAAGGAGGTCAGCTCGCGCCGGATGGGCCTCGTCGCGGCGATCCTCTACGGCCTCGTCGTCGCGAGCATCGACTCCTCGACGTTCGGCTACGCGAACTATCTCTCATTCTACACGTTCTTCATTCTCGTTGCCCTCTACGCCTACCTCCGGACCGTGCGGGCCGCCGGCAGCAAACGGTGGGTCGAGAGCTACCGACACCCGCGCCAATTCCTGCCGGCCCTCCGATTGTTCCTGAGGACCGAGCGGACGGCGGTGAAGTGGGCGGTGTTCACCGGCGTGGCGTTCGGCACGGTCACGCTCGCCTGGCAGGGGTATTCGTTCCTGGTCGCCGCGATCGTGTTCTTCCTCGTCATCCAGATGGTGATCGAGCGAATCCGGAAGGTCGATTCGTTCGGGCTCTACGTCCTGACGTTCATCACCGGTTCGATCGGGTTCGCGATGGCGTTCCCGTACTACTATTTCCAAGGACTCGGGAAGGTCTGGTTCCTCCAACCGGCGCTCGTCTTCTTCGGCGCGCTTCTCGTCCTGATCCCGTTCCTCCTCCTGCGCGACAGCCCGTGGGTCCTCTCGATCCCGGCGCTCTTGGTGACGGCGGCCGTCGCCGTTGGTGCCCTGTTCGTCCTGGACCCGCAGGACTTTGGCGCGATCGTCACGGGGCAAGGGTACTTCGTCAAGACGCTGATCTACTCGACCGTCGCCGAGGCGCAAGCGCCCTCGATCGACTCGCTGATCCTCGGCTACGGGGTCGTCACCTTTTTCCTCGCGTTCGTCGGGCTCGGCCTCTTCGTCTGGAAAACGGTCCGCGACCGATTCCGCCGCGTCCAGGTGATGTTCCTCGTCTTCGCGGTCCTGTCGATCTACCTCCCAATCTCAGCGGCGAAGTTCTTCTTCATCGGCTCGGCCGGGTTTGCGCTCCTCCCGGCCGAAGCGATCGTCCGGGCCCTCGACATCGGCGACTACGGGACCCTACGACGGAACGTCGCCTCCCTCTCCGACCGGCGGAGCCGGTTCGCCGCCCTGCGTCGCTCCATCAAGGGCCGCCACCTCCTCGTGATGGCGCTCGTCGTCGTCATCCTCGTTCCGAACGTTTGGTACTCGATCGACGCCGGGATCCCATACAACACGAAGGGGACGTACTCCTCGCAGATCTACAACTCGCTCCCCGTCCCCCTCCGGACGTCGCCGGGGAATTCCTCCTCGTACTACCTGGGCGCCGCGGGCACCGAGCTCGATACGCCCAATCAGTACGACGAAAGCGGCTACAATTGGCTCGCCACGCAAGATACGCAGTTACCGGAGCCGCAACGTCCCGCGTTCATCAGCTGGTGGGACTACGGGTTCCAAGCCGTTGCCGAAGGGAACCATCCCACGGTCGCTGACAATTTCCAAAACGGGATCGACCCGGCGGGGAACTTCCTCCTCTCGCAGAACGAATCGCAGGCGATCGCCATCCTCGCCACCACCCTCCTGGTGGGGGAGCAAGCCCGGTCGCACGACCAGTATCTCCCGAGCGGCCTCAACGCCGTTCTCGCGCGCGACGGCGTCAGCGTCGCGACCGTCCACTCGCTGATGGTGAACCAGTCGGCCGACATCGCCCTCGTCCTGGCGCACCCGGAGCGGTACGTCGCCGTCGACCCGAGCCACATCGACGGCCAGAACGCGATGTACGACGCGATGGCGTACTACCTTGGGACGGCGCTTCCGACCAACGGCGTCGCGGAGCTGTACAACGACGTCCAGGCGTGGACCGGATGGTCGATCCGGTACGCGATGGTCGATTCTCGCCTGTTCCCGTTCAGCGGCTCGAACACCGGGATTTTCTACGCTCCCGCCGACCTGACCGACCGGGTCATTGGTGCGGGCGGCGCCCCGACGAGCTACTACACGCTCTCGGTGCTCGGCTCCGACGGGAACACCTACACCCCGGGGGCGCTCCCCGCGGGCGTCACGGCCGTCCAATACACGATCAACTATCTGCCTCCGTTCTACAACTCGATGATCTACCGGGTCTTCGTCGGCTACAACGGGTCCGACATCGGTTCGACCCAAGGGATCCCGGGTCTCTCGCAGAACGCCATCGGCGCCGACACCCCCGAACCCGGCTGGATGCTCTCGCACTTCCAGGTCGTCTACCGGACGGCCTACGAATGCCCCCAGGCGAACGCCACCGCCGGCTCGAGCTGCTTCTCCGCCTACAATCTGCCCGAAGCGAGGGCGCTCGCGAAGGCCCACAACGGCACCGCCGACTCCTCGACGAACTCCTACTACGGCGGCGGCGAGGCGATGTTGGAGTACTACCCCGGCCAGCCGATGACCGGGACGGTCTCGCTGCCGGATGGAACGCCGGTCTCCCACGCCCGCGTGACGGTCTACGACAGCTGGGGGATCCCGCACATGTCGACCGTCAGCGCGACCGACGGGTCGTACTCGCTCATCCTGCCCCCCGGGAACGACCGGGTGAACGTCACGACCGGAACGGTCGACGGTCTCACGCAGGCCGGCCCGACCTCCCTCGCCGGGTTCAACATCACGGTCCCGAACGCGCTCGGCCTCTCGCTCAGCGCGCCGACCCTGGTCGAACCGATCGTGGTCAAGCCCTCCACCATCAGCGGCTTCGTCTACTGGAACACCGCGAACAACTCGACGTACATCCGCAACATCGACGGCATCCTCGCGGGGGCAACCGCGGTCCTGACGGGGAGCGGCCTCGCCAACCGCTCGGCGACGACGGACGCGAGCGGGGCGTTCTTGTTCGCGAACGTTCCGCCCGGGCTCTACAACCTGACGATCCGCTACCGGGGAACGAACTTCTCGCAGCCGGTGGTCTCCGCCGCGCCGGGCAAGACGGCGAACGAGACGATCGCGCTCTCCCCAGGGACGGTTCTCGGTCACGCCGACTTCCCGGACGGGTTCGCGGCCGCCGAGGCGTCGGTGACCATCTCCGACTCGCTCGGGGTCATCCGGAGTTCTACCGCCGACACGAGCGGGAACTTCACGGCCGTCAACCTCGGGCCCGGGAACTACACCGTCCGCGCGATGGCCCCCGGGGTTTCGATCGGCTCCGTCGGCACCGTCTTCACGGTCCCGAAGGCGGGCGGAAAGATCCACGTGAACCTGACCCTCGTTCCCCTCGTCACGGTGAGCGAGGCGGTCACTTGGAACGGGAACCCGGTCGCCGGTTTCCCGGTCCGGTTTACCGCCCTGTTTACCCCCACGGCGGTCCGACCCGGACCCCCGAGCGCCAACGGGACCTCGGGAAGCTCGGGAACGACGGCCGCCCGGTCGAACAGCTCGGTCTTCTTCACCGGCCCGGACGGGGTGGTCCGGGCGACGCTTCCCGCCGACAACTACTCGGTGTACGCCCTCGGTCTGAACGGGACGAGCTGGCTCACGGGCTTTACGACCGTCTACCTGCACTCCGGGGGTTCGGGGATATTGCCGGCCCTCGCCCTTGCCAATGCGGTCCGGTTGAGCGGGGCGCTCACGGGAGCCCCCTCCACGTCGGCGGGCCCGGCGACCGTGGAAGTGACCGTCTTCGACGGCTCCGGCCACCAGGTCTCGACGTTTGGGAACCTCTCGCAGCAGTACGCGATCTGGCTCCCGAAGGGCCACTACACAGTCCTCGCCACGTCGACGGTGCCGAACTCCACCGCCCCACCCGTCGCGGCGCTCTCCACGATCGACCTCGCGTTTCCGACGGTCGACCCGATCACCCTCGCGCCGGCCCAATACGTCACCGGGGTCGTGGCCGCCCCCGCCGCCGGCAGCAGTGCCCCCTACCCGGCGTCCGGAGCGGTCGTGACGTTCACCGAGATGCCCCTGAACGCGTCGGTCACCGCCGTCGCCGACGGAGCCGGCAACGTCACGGTGATCCTACCGGTGAAGCTCCCGGTGGGCGGGTCGTACTGCATCGCGGCCGTCGCGAGCGGTTTCCAGCCGTTCCG
>JAKIVT010000098.1 GCA_022750415.1 Thermoplasmata archaeon | reverse complement strand
GATGTCATGCTCGGCGACCCGACCCTCTTCGTCCGGGCGGACGAGGTCGAAGAGTCCTGGAGACTGTACGCGCCCATCCTCGAGCATCCGCCCGCGGTCGTGTTCTACCCGGCCGGCACTTGGGGTCCCCCCGAAGCGGAGACTCTCGTCGAGCAGTGGGGACATCGGTGGAATCCGCCGTAGCGCGCCGCGTTCGTGTCGTCGACGACCTCCGGTCCGCGAGTCCGACCCTCGCGCGGGAGCTCGCGGCGCGGGCCATCGCGGCGGTCCGGGACCGGGGTGTCTTCTCCTGGGTGCTCGCCGGCGGGTCGACGCCGCAAGCCCTCTACGAGCAGCTCGCGGAGGAGCATCGCGCGGACGTTCCGTGGCGGCAAGCGGAGGTGTTCTTCGGCGACGAGCGGTGCGTCGGGCCGAAGGACCCGTCGAGCAACTTCGGAGCGGCGTGGACGGCCCTCCTGTCCCGAATCCCGGTCTCGAGGTCGGCCGTCCACCGGATGATGGGCGAATTGCGGCCCCCCGCCGAGGCGGCCCGCCGGTACGCCCACCGCGTGGGCCCCCTCCGGGAAGGACGGCCGCGCTTCGACCTCGTGCTCTTGGGGTTGGGACCCGACGGGCACACCGCCTCTCTATTCCCAGGGTCGGCCGCTCTCCGCGTGACGGACCGGTCGGTGGTCGCCGTCGCTCGTGCCGGGCGTCCCCCGTTCGTGCCGCGGATCACGCTAACGCTCCCCGCGCTCGCCTCGTCCCGGGAGGTGTGGTTCCTAGTCGGCGGGGAGGACAAGGCGGCCGCCGTGGCCGGCGTCCTGGCCGGTCCGTCAGCGGGAGACGCACGATGGCCCGGCAGTCTGGTCCGGTCACAGGGACCCGTGACCTGGTTCCTGGACACGGCGGCGGCCGAGAAACTTCCGAAGTCGGTGCGGCGGGCCCCACCCGGGTAGACCCGAGCTCGGTTCTGCTACGCCCGGCCCGCTCCCGGCAGGTGGCGAGCGGTACGAAGTCAGGCCCGCGGGCGAGGGGTCGGGCGGTTGGCCCAGAGGAGAACGCCACCGCGGAACGCGTTCCGGTTGTTCCCGCGCCGACACTTGGGCGGGAGCGTCTTCAGCTTCCGGACGTTTCCCCCACCGAGGACCACGTAGTCTGGCTCGAGAGCGTTCGAGAGGGTCGCTACGACCCCGAACACGTCCTTCTGCCACTTTCGCTTGCCGCGGCGGAGGAGGGCGCGCTCGCCGACGAACTCCTCGTACGTCTTGCCCTTCCGGTACGGGAGGTGGGCGATCTCCATCGGTTCCACGAGGCCGTCCACGACCATCGCCGACCCGAGGCCGGTCCCGAGCCCGAGGAAGAGCATCCGACCCCCCCGGTAGCTCCCGAGCGCCTGCATCGCCGCATCGTTCAGGATGCGGGTCGGCTTCCGGAACGCCTTCTCGAACCGGAACCCCACCCACCCGCCGGCGAGATTGTAGGGCTCGCGGACGATGCGGCCGTGGACGACGAGCCCGGGGTACCCGATCGAAACGACGTCGAACCGTTGGCCCTTCGCTCCGGCCCGGACCAGTTTCAGCATCCGGGCGGGGTCCATCTTCGGGTCCGCCGGAATCCGGAGCTCCTTCAGGCCAGGCGAGATGGCCACGCCGACGTGCGAGCCGCCGATATCGAGGACGAGGACCCTCCGCGAAGTTCGGGCGTTGGAACGTTTCATGGTGGGGAGAGAGCGAGCCGACGAGGTCCGATGAAGGCTTCCCCTGCACCCGGAGGGTCGCGCGCTTTCACGGCGAACAGCCGGAGACCGCATAATCGTCCCCGTTGAACTCCGCGTACCCGTAATCTTCGTAGAGGTCGGTCTCGGTCACGGTAACCTGGTTCACGGGGTCGTAGAACACGGTGAGGCCGGTGCTCGCATCGTACGAGAGGAGCACCGACGGTCCGAGGGCGGTGTGGAGCATTCCCGCGGTGGACGCGGGGATCGAGGAGTTGTTCTTGAGGCACGAGGCGGCGGTAATCCCTCCCTTGCCTCCTCCTCCACCGCCCGAACTGGGAGGTGGGGAGCCTCCCGAGTAGTGGGACGGGTGGGCGATGTTCGCGGCGGGGGTGGCGCTCGGCGTGATCCCGGCGGAGGCGATCGCCGCGACCACGAGGAGGACCAGCATACCGGCCCCCGCCCGATGGGCCGGCGACCAGGGGAGCCGACCGGTTGGCGCGGAACTCTCGGGCCGATGGGCACGCGTCGTCGCGCTCGCGGAGCTGGCGAGTCGCCGGGCGGCCCGATAGGTGCCGAACCCGAACCCGACGAGCAGCAGGGCGACCAGGGTGCCCGTGGTGGGAAGATACGCCGGGAGGAACGCCGCCCCCCATCCGACCAGCGTGGCGTAAACGAGGTGGAGGTGAACGTTCGCTGGCGCCGTCCGCGGTTCGGTGACCATGAACAGCCCGAAGAAGAGGGTCGACGGGTCGAGCACGCCGAGCACGATCACGCTTGGCGCGAGCGAGGTGCCGTACGTGAATCGGAGCAGGACGGAGAGGGGAGCGAAGACGAGGAAGAACGTCGCCGGGATCCTCCAGTTCTTCGGAGACCGGAGCACGACGGCGACTCCCGCGGCGACCATCGCGAGCTCGCCCAATGGCCCGATGCCGACCCACCAGGCCGGCGCGAGCCCGAACGCGAAGGCGCCGAGGACGACCCCCGACGCCGCGGGGTTCAGGATCGGTCGGCCGCGGACTCGGAGAACATGTTTCACGCCGATCGCCGCGAGGGTCACCGCGCCGGCGGCGAGGAGCGGTACTGTCGGGGTGAGGATCAGGGCGAGGAAGAGCCCGGTGGCGAGCGCGCCATCCGGAAACCGGAAACGCTCGAACCGCAGACTCTGGAACCCGAGGTCCAGGATCGCGGCCGCCGCGGGCAAGACCAGAAGCGAGGTCGCCCCCGCCCCGCGGAACACCACAACGCCCCAGACCCCGAGGAGGACCAGCGCGAGCCACGTCACCCGCGCGGCGGGAAACGCGCGCGCGAGCGACGTCCGTAGGGAACGGAGGGAGGGGCTCGGGGCGGGTGAATCGTCGGCGGTCGTCCCTGGGGCCTCCACAAGACAACCACCGGGACGCCGTGTATACGGTTGTCGAGTTGGACCCATCGCCCCCGTCGAGCGGTTCCTCGGGCCGCCGGCGCCGGCGAATCAAAACCGAGCGATGCTGCCCGTCGAGAGGGCACGGTGCTCGAACGTTTTCCACAGGGCCATCGCCAGTCCGAAGCTGGCCACGGCGCAGATCGCCACGTAGCTCCACAAGGTCAGAAGCGTGGAGAGCGGGGCGCCGCTGAGGGCCGCGCGGACCGCCGCGATCCCCCACGTGAGCGGGAGGAGGTCGCCGATGTACTGGAGGGGGAGGGGAAGGTTGGAGAGCGGGAAGTTCGCCCCCGACAGAAGCAGCCCGAGGAACAGGAAAATGTTGCCGAGGATGATCGAGGTTCGCAGGTAGAGCGCCACGCCCCCGAGGAGGAGGCCGAAGCCGACCATCGCGAGCGCGGTGAGGACGATCGACACCCCAAGATCGACGTACGCCCCGGACGAGAACGGGACGTGGAACACCTCCACGGCGTAGACGAGCGCGACGGTGACCGTGGCGAGCGACGTCAGGATCGGGACCACGCCTCGCCCGAAGTAGAGGGCGAACCGGTTGGCGGGCGAGACCAGGAGGTGCTCCATCGTCCCGGCTTCTTTCTCGTTGTCGGTGGTCTGGCAGACGGAGAACACCGAGGAGTAGGTGACCGTCGCCACCGCATTGCCGACGACGACGAAGGCGACCGCCGACGCCATTCCGGAGAGGCTCGCCACGAAGGCGAAGAAGACCATCTGCGTGAACGGGATGATGAAGATCGTACCGAGGACAAAGTCGAGGCGCATGAAGCCGAGGCTCGTCCGCGGGGCGAAGATCGCGTTCACCCAGAAGGTCCGGGCGATCGACGGGCGCAGCGCGGGCTCGGTCAATGGTCTCCTACCAGTCGTTCAGGTCGCCGGCCTCGAGCACGTGCCGCTCGACCCGTTGGAAGACGGACCCCGCGATCGCGAGGTAGACGGCCGTCGTTCCGAGCGCCCCCGCCATGTCCCCCCAGAACCCCCAGGAGAACCCCTGGTAGCCGGGGATCGCCAGGTAGCGGAGCGCATCGAGGGCCCAGGTGGGCGGCAGCACGAGGGACACCGGGTTGGACCAGAACGGGAGCAGGACGACCGGGAACATGCAGCCGGTGCCGATGTAGAACGCGAACTCGCCGACGTTCTGGACGAATCCAGCGTACCGGGTGTAGACGTACGCCGCCGCGAACACGACCCCGACGGCCGCAAGGGTCGTGATCACGAAGGCGAACATCAGGAGGAAGAGGAGCGGGTTCGCAAGCGGGATGGGATGGCCGTAGGTGATCGCCACGACGACGAAGACGATTGCGCCGCCAAGAAGGCCGGCAATCGTGTTCCATACGACGCGCCCGAGGACGATGTAGACGTACGGGGTCGGAGCGGTCAAGGTCGGCTCGAGCGTCCCCAAGTGCCGGTCCTGTCCCGTCGCCCAGCCGCTGCCGTAGAGCGTCTGGCCCCACATGGACATCATCCCGGCGCCGAGGATCGCGTAGAGCACGAACCACGGCCCGGAGCCGCTGAACAACTCGTACGACACCAGCCCGAAGATCACGGGAGCGATCAGGCTCGGGACGAGCCATTGCGGGTCGGCGAGGAAGGTGAGCACGGACAGTCGCATGACCGCCAACAACGACCGGCCGCGCGAGTACGAGCGGACTGTCATGGTTAGGCCGCCTCCTCCTCGACGAGGTCGAGGTAGACGTCTTCGAGGGAGGTGCGCCGTTCCCGGACCTCGAGCTCCGGGTGGTTGACGAACTGGCCCCGGATCGTGTCGAGGGACAGGTCGGTCGTGTTCACCCGAAGGGTCAGGCGTAGACGAGGCCCGAATTCCTCGCTCACCACGCGTGAGACGCCGGAGATCCCCTTCAATCGGGCGACCTCCCCCTCGTCGAAACCGTACGCCTCCACCTCGATCGTCCGGTCCCCACCCACCAATCGCCGCAGGCCGGCGACGGTGTCGCGCGCGACGATCCGTCCCCGGCTCAGGACGGCGATTCGCTGGCACAGCTCCTCGGCCTCGAACATGTAGTGGGTCGTGAGAAAGATCGTGACCCCGTCAGCGACCAGGCTCCGAATGAGCTTGCGGGTCTCTCGGGCACTTTTCGGGTCGAGCCCGATCGTGGGCTCGTCGAGGAACAAGATCTCCGGGGAGTGGAGGATTCCGCGGGCGAGGTGGAGCTTCTGCTTCATCCCGCGCGAGAACTCCTCGACCCGCCGGTCCGCCGCCTCGGTCAAGTCGACCCGGTCGAGGACCTCCTGAATTCGACGGTCCCGGTGCTCGATGGGCACGCCGTACAGGTCCGCGAAGTACCGCAAGTTCTCCCGCGCACTGATCCGGTTGTACAGCCCCCGCTCCCCGCCGAGGACGAGCCCGATGCGCGGACGGAGTCGGATCGCGTCCTTCACGGCGTCGAGGCCCAGGACCTGCACGGTCCCGCTCGTGGGGATCAGGAGGGTCGAGAGGATCTTCGTGAACGTGGTCTTGCCGGCCCCGTTCGGGCCGAGGAGGCCGAAGATCTCCCCGACGTCGACATCGAGGTCGACCCCCTTCAGGGCCTCCGTCCGGACGAGTTCGTCGAAGAAGAATCCCTTCCGGCTCTCGAACACGCGCCG
>JAKIVT010000097.1 GCA_022750415.1 Thermoplasmata archaeon | reverse complement strand
CCGAGGAAGGACCCGCGTCCTCCCCCTAAGCCGTTTCCCTCTACGGGTGGCCGAAGCAGACCCGGACCGGCGACATCCCGCTCGTCCAGTCCGGTTCGATGCGGACGAACCCGACCCGCTCGAATTGCAGGATCTCCCCCGGGGCGGAGTCCCGGAGCGCCGATTCCGCGACGCCGCTCCGATGACGGCCATCGACATCGAGCAAATCGACCGGGATGGCGGAAGCGGCCTCGGCCCACTGCAGTCGGGGCACGCGGCGATTCTCCCGGCCCGCGAACGGGGCGTGAACCGGCCCTTCCCCGGTGGACGGAAGGAGCGCGGGGAGTTCGAGATTTGCGAGGTCCTTCAGGCGGACCGTCTCGCCGGCGTGGGCGAGGAGGTCGGCGCGCGCGAGGAAGAACGTGCCGTCCACCGACACCGTCCGCTCCCCGAGCGCGGGGAGGTCCGGGTGGTTCGAGAGGGTTACCGAGCGGAGGTCGGCGGGGAACCCGTCGACGACGACGCGGACCGGGTCCTCCGCGAACATTCGGCGTTTCGCGATCCCGTCGACGCGGGTCCGGTTCTCCGCGTAGAGGGTCTCGGCCGGGACCTCGATATCGGCGAGCGAGAGCCCGAACGACATCGTGAACGCCTTGACCGACTCCGTCAGGATCCCCCGGCGAACCATCGACGCGAGCGACCAGGTCCGCGGGTCGGCCCATCCGTCGTACTCTCCGCTTTTGACCTCGGCGTACGACTTGCTCTTCGAGATCTTCGCCTCCCG
The DNA here is from genome assembly GCA_022750415.1 of Thermoplasmata archaeon. Classification (GTDB taxonomy): domain Archaea; phylum Thermoplasmatota; class Thermoplasmata; order Lutacidiplasmatales; family UBA184; genus Lutacidiplasma. Next base: position 4,977 of record JAKIVT010000097.1, on the reverse strand, counting down.
GACTCTCAGAAGCCCCCAGTGCACGAACGGTGGCCCCTGGATGCCGAGCAGCTGCCAGATGTGCCGCTGCATCCGGTCCTCCATCACGAGGTCCTTGCCACGGAGCACGTGAGTGACACCGAGCTCGATGTCGTCGACCGCCCAGGAGAACTCGAGGAGCGGCCAGACTCGCCACTTCCGGCCGACCCTGGGGTGGTCGAGGTCGCTGATGCGGAACAGGACCCGGTCCCGGAAGGCGGGGTCGGGGTCGGCGAGGTCGGTCTTGAGACGGAGGACCGCTCCCCCGACCTCGAACCCCCCGTCGAGCATCTTGTGCCAGAGTGCCAGCGTCTCGGGAACCGTCTGAACCCGCTCCGGGCAGGCGATTCCGGCCCTTCGATTGGCCTGAAGGATCGTCGAGGGGCAGAAGCAGACGTAGGTCGCGCCGAGCGCGATCACGCGCTCCGCCCACGCGTAGTGGGTCGGCAACCGGTCCGACTTGTACAACACCGCGTCGACCGGAACGCCGCACCGGTCGAGGTCCGCGCGAATGACGCCGAACAGCTCGGCGTCGACCCGCTTCTCTTCGGACCCCACCGTGTCGTCGAAGACCAGGAGGAGCTTCCCGTCGTATTTCCGGCGGTAGTAGTCGTTCAGGAAGATCATCCGGGCGTTGCCAATGTGCAAGGCCCCCGACGGGAACGGGGCCATCCGCAACACCACCTTGCCGGGCTCCGCTCCCGGCAGCGCGGGCAGCTCCCCCGCGACCTTGGTGGGCCGAACGGCAATCGCCTCGGCCCCGCCAAGATTCGCGAGCTCGGATGCCCGAACCTCCGGAGAGAGACCGGTGACGGCGGCGATCGTCTCGGCCACCAGGGATGTCACGTCCGACGCGCGGGAGCGGAGCGACGGGTCCGTCGCGAGCAGCCGAGCGACGATTGGGCCGACGCGGGGTTCGCCCCCGTGCTCGACGGCGTTCTCGAGGACGAGCCTCCGGGCCCGCTGGTGGAGTTCCGGAGGGAGCGACATCGTCGGCGGACCGGGGTCCGGCTTAAGACGATTCGGCCCGGCCCCGCGAACGACGGGGCGCGTCCGCGGTACGGGAGCCGTACCGCGCCTCCCCTTCGGCGATCGCCTCGGGGAACGAGAGGTCGCCGCGGAGGACGCGCTTCGCGAGGGTCTTCGGGATGGTGAAGGATCCCCCGCTCCCCAACCGGCTGAGTCGTTGGAGGTTCGCGACCTCGCCATCGGTGACGCGGAAGGTCGTCGTGCCTCGGACGGGGTCTCCCGCGGCCCGCGCGATCGCTCGGGCTGCCGCCGCATCCCGGGGGCGACGATGTCCCCGGGGGGTCGTGCCCCGTTCGTCGACCAGTTCGACGGGGCGGTGCAGAGGGACGAGCGAGTTCACGATCCGGTCGCGGGCGAGGTGATCGCCCCGGCCCACGCGGAATCGGATGGGGTGGCCGGGGAAGCGGCGGTGCAACACGGAACCGAGGTGGCCGGCCGCCTCGGGGGTCTCCAGAGATCCCTCCGCGATCGGACGGTTTCCCGCGAGCACGGAGAACCCCGGGCGAGGTCCCGGGTCGATCCCCACGATGAGCTCGTCATCGGGATGACCGACGCCGAGAGCGTATCGCACGGCGGCGAGCAGTGCGGTACGGTCCCCGTCCTCGGAGGCCTCGAGCACCCGGGAGTGCCGGATCGAACCGGCTTCCTCCTCGGAAGTGAGTACGGCGACGACGCCGGACGGGAATCGGTCCCCGGGCCAAACCGATACGCTCGGAAGTCGCTGCTCGCGCAGCCACGCAGCGAGGTCGGCGTAGAGCGCCGGGTTCCTCGTAGCGATGGCGACGCAGCGGTTCGGCAACAGGCCCTCGACGGAGATATACGGCATATACTTTGGGGGGTCGTGGGCGTCTGTCCGAGGTGCGCGACCCCCGTCGACGACGGGGCGCTGTTCTGCCCGCACTGTGGATTCACGGTACCGCAAAGTCCGCCGACAGGAGTCGGAACGGCCGGAGTGCCTCCCCCGCCATTCGCGCCCCGATTCGTCCCGCTCGTTCCCCCGCCCCCCGATTGGATCCCCCCGTCGATGCGCGGGATCGCCCGCCACTGCGTTCGCTGCAACACGCTGATATCGTCCGTGGCCGTCGTTTGCCCGGTATGCCAGGCGTCCCAGCCGCCGCTCGGCGCGGTCGCCGCGGACGTCGCACCGCCCGGATGATCCGGGTCGCCGCCGAACGGGTCAACGAACTGTTTGGCCTCGCCGCCGTCGAGGCCGCACGCGGCCCGGACAGCTTCGCCGACCGGTACGTCCGGCTGGCGAGAAAGGTCGGGACTCGCTACAACGTGAGACTTCTCCCCGAGTACCGCGAACTGTACTGCCGCGGCTGCTCGGCCTACTGGGTGGACGGCCGGACCGTTCGGACCCGCCTTCGCTCCGGCCACCGCGTCCAGACCTGCCTGGTTTGTGGGCGAGTTCGTCGGGTGCCCCTTCGCTCCCCCTCCATGGGCTCTTCAACCGATCTCGGTGCCCCCAGCTCGGTTTCCCAGGACGACGTCGTCCTCGCGGAAGCCCCCAGCGACGGCGACGACGAACCCGAAGGAGCGGCGGAGGAAGACGCATAAACCCGGACTCCCACCGGACGGTCAGCGCCGGGGTGGCCGAGTGGCCAAAGGCGGCAGACTCAAGATCTGCTCTCGCAGGAGTTCCCAGGTTCAAATCCTGGCCCCGGCATCGGAACCGGTTCCCCTCGTCTCCGTCGGAAGCCAACCTCGCGTAGTCCTCGGGGCCGGGCGTCGTCCGCGGCCGTTCGCAGCCCGCGCTTTCCGAACCGGCCCCACCGAATCGGCCGAATTGGGGAGGACGATGGTGACCCGCAATTGCTTAAATGGTGAATTCCAATGACAGACATTGAAGGAAGCCATGGCTGCCACTACCATCACGGTCTCTCAGGAAACACGAAAGTTGCTCGAGGGGTTGAAGTCGGGCGGGGCCACCTACGACGACGTGATCCGTGGATTGATGATCGCCCATCCCACGCAACTGACCTTGGCGGAGCTGTCCCGGCGGGTCCGGACCGGTAAGCCCCATCCCATCGGGGATCTCATCGAGCGGAGCCGTAGACAGTCCTTCTGAGGGGATCGTGCCCTTCCGAATCGAGAGTATCGAAGAGGCCGACATCGAATTTCTTGCCTTGCCTCGGTCGGTTCGAGAGGTCTGCATAACGGCGTTTCGAGAGCTGGCAGTCGCCGATTCCCCGTTGGTCTCCGCACCGGGATGGTACACCGCGGAGCTCCGCCAGAATCAGAGGGTGGCGCCGGAGGGATTGTTCTCCTTGCATGTCGGGCTGTTATGGAGGGGGGTGTTCTTTCGACGGAGGAAGTCGCTCGGGTTCATCGGATTCGGATACCGCCTGCCGGAGTTCTACTCGAAGCTGGAGCGATTGCGCCGCGTAGTGGCCGGGTCGGAATCTCGGGGCCGACGTCTTTCCTGACGTGCCGCGTCAGCGGCCGGCCGCGTGGTCGTTCAAGCCCCCGGGACAGCGGCTTGCGTCAGCCGACGGGGGTCGCGAACGTCGGGAGGTAGCTCTCCGAGAGCGAGCCCACGATCGGCACGGAGTGGCCACAGGCCCGGCACCGGTTCCCGGGCCCGAGGGCCCAATCCTGGATCGTGAATCCGTAGCGCCGGACCGCGACCGCGCCGCAATGGGCGCAGTACGTGTGCTCTAGCTTGTGGCCCCAGACATTCCCGAGGTAGACGTACTCCAATCCTTCCTCCTTCGCAATGGCGTGGAGCGCTTCGAGCGTGGGAATCGGAGTCTGCGGCAGGTCGAGCATCTTGTAATCGGGGTGCCACCGGAGCAGGTGGAACGGAGTTTCCGGACCGAGTTCCTCCCGCACGAACCGGGCGAGCCTCCGGAGCGCGTCCTTGTCGTCACCGACCTCGGGAACGATGAGGTTCGTCACCTCGACGTGGACCCCCATCGCCTGCAGGCGCACAGCGGAGTCGAAGATCGGCTCCGGCCCCTTGGCCGAGATGTACTTGCGCAGGAACCCGGGCTCGCCGCTCCCCTTGAAGTCGACGCTTACGGCGTCGAGGTGCGGCCCGATGGCGTCGACCGCCTCCGGGGTCATGTACCCGTTCGTCACGAAATTGGCAAACAGCCCGCGGGACTTCGCTTCCCGGATGATGTCGAGGGCGTACTCGGCAAAGATCGTCGGCTCGTTGTAGGTGAACGTGACCCCCTGGCAGTCGAACCGCTCCGCCATCGCGGCCGCCTGCTTCGGCGAAAGCTCCCGGCCTTGCACGACCTGTTCTTGCGATATCTCGGCGTTCTGGCAGTACTGGCATCGCCAATTGCAGCCGACGGTCCCGATCGAGAGCACACGGCTTCCCGGCCGATAGTGGGAGAGGGGTTTCTTCTCGACCGGGTCGACCTGGACCGCCGCCGCGCGTCCGTAGGTCAGCAATACGAGCCGGCCGTGCTCGTTCTTCCGGACGTAGCAGAACCCGTGGGAGCCTTCGGGGATCGTGCAATACCGGGCGCAGGCGGTGCACCGGATCTTGCCGCCGGCGAGCGGAACGAAGAGGGGAGCGGTGGGCGCCTGCGGTCGAAGAGCGGCCGACACTTCGGCCTCCATCGGTGCCGAGAGCGCCGCCCGCGATAACGATTGGTTCGTGGCCCGCGCCCGCGGGCCGGCGGAAGGTTTCATCCTTCGGCCCGCCTCGTGCGACCGAGATGGGCGCCGAGGGAGCCGCGGACATCGAAGCGGTCGAGCGCGAGGTGCTCGACCGGATCGCTCCGTCGGCCGACCTTCTCGCGAGGGTCGCCCAGGTCCGCGACCGCCTGGTCGAGATGGCGACGAGCGCGGCGAAGGAGCGGAACAGCCCCCTCGTTCGCGCGCTCGTGGCCGGCAGCGCCGCGCGGGGGACGTTCCTGAGCGACCGGTTCGACTTCGACCTGTTCCTGCTTTTCCCGCCGACCCTTGACCGGG
>JAKIVT010000096.1 GCA_022750415.1 Thermoplasmata archaeon | reverse complement strand
CGATGCTTACTGCGACCGTGACCGCCCCCGAAAGCCGGACCGCGACTGGGACCACGATGGCCAGGTCCTGCGGCAGGTCCACGCCCCGGACCCGGAGTCCCACGCGCCCCCGGACCGTGGGGGTCACGCATGTGCTCGACCGACTCGATGCGCTCTCGGAGGAGGCGCTCCGACCGCTCGCTCGGTACATCGACGTCGTGAAGATCGGATGGGGGCTCCCGCTCCTTCTTCCGCGGGAAGTCGTCCGCAAGCGGATCAAATTCTACCACGACCTGGGGGTGGAGGTCTCCACGGGGGGGACCCTCCTCGAGTACGCGGTCGCCCGCGACCGTGCGCCGGCAGCGATCGCCGAGGCCAAGGAGCTCGGGTTCGACATCGTCGAAGTCTCCGACGGGGTCATCGAGCTCTCCTCCGCCCAGATCGCGAAGCTCGCGGAGGAAGTCAAGTCCCACCGCCTTGACGTCTTCATCGAGGTCGGCAAGAAAAATCCCCAGAACCAGCTCTCCCTAAGGGAAACGCTGGACCGGATCGGACGGGCCCGAGAACTCTCGCCTCGCAAGGTGATCATCGAGAGCCGGGAATCCGGCCGCGGGGTCGGGATCTACGATGGCGAGGGCGCCATCAAGTGGGACTGGGTCCGGTCGATCGTGGCCGACCACCCGATCGAGGAACTGATCTTCGAGGCGCCCCAGGAACAACAGCAGGTCGCGCTCCTCAAGGAGCTCGGGGCCGAGACGAATCTCGGCAACATCGCCCTCGGCTCCGTGGCCCCGCTCGCGACCGAGCGACTCGGTCTCCGAGGGGACACGTTCGGCACCATCCGCTCCTCCCGACCCGTCCGGGGCCCGCCCGCGACGAAGTTCCTGTACTTCCTCCTCGAGACGTACCGCGGGCTCGACCAATCCGAGCTGGTCCGACTGTCCCGCCTTCCCCGCCGCACGGTGCAGAGCGGCCTCGAGTCGCTCCGGCGCCAGGGGTTGGTCCGCGAGGGAGTTTCCCTCGTCGACTCGCGCCGGCGCGAGTACCGACTTACGTAGGAACGGCGGCCGTCAGTCGGTCGCGGGCGACCGCCGCCGCGCCGACGAGGACCGCCTCGGCGCCGAGGGCTACCCGCCGAACCTCCGCCCCCGCTGCGGGGGGTTGGCAGTGGGTTCGCACCGCCTGTTCCACGGCGACAAGCATCTCCGGCCACCCCTGGACGACCCCACCCCCGAGGACGACCCGGGCCGGGTTGTAGGCGTTCACGAGGCCCGCGACGCCTTGGCCGAACCACCCGGCGGTCTCCTCGACAATCCGAACGGCGAGCGGGTCTCCGGTGCGGGCCGCCCGGCCGACCGCGGCCGCGTCGAGGTTCCCCACGGCTTCGGCCTCCCGAAGGACCGACGACGCCTCCGTCGGGGCCTCGTCGACCGCCTCGCGAGCCCGCTCGGCGATGGCCCAACCTCCCACGTACGCCTCAAGGCAGCCTCGTCCGGGGCATCGGCACTTCCGGCCCCCGGCGATCAGGATCGAATGGCCGACCTCTCCCGAGGCCCCCCGGTCCCCAAGGAGCAGCCGACCGCCCGAGACCACGCTGCCTCCGACGCCGGTGCCGGCGAACACGAGGAGGAGGTCCGAAACGCCCCGGCCGGCTCCAAACCTCCACTCCGCAACGGTGGCGGCCCGGGCGTCGTTGACGACGGCAACGGGCAGCCCGGTGCGATCCCGTAGCGCCGTTCCGAGGGCCACGTTCGACCACCGAAGGTTGGGGGCGAAGGCGACGACCCCACTCCCCTCCTCGACCTGCGCCGCGACGCCGATGCCGACCGCCGTCACGGGACGTTTCGCGCGCGAACAGATCGAGACGACCATCTCGCCGATCTCGGAAACGACCGCGTCCGGCCCGCCATTCGAGTGGCGGCGGCGAATGGGGGGTGTGAGCAGCCGACCGTCCGAGGCGACCAACGCCCCGGAGAGGTTCGTTCCGCCGAGGTCCAACCCCAAGACCAGGGGGGTCGGTGGGACTCCCGCCGCGGCCATGGGTATCCCACCGCCGGCTTAGCGGGCGGCGTCGGGGCTGCGGGGAAAACCGGCGAGGAGCTCGTCGATCGCGGCTTGCGGGTCGGGAGCTCGGGTCACTGCGCTGGCAACCAGGACCCCCCGGGCCCCGAGTTCGAGGGCAATTCGAACGTCGTTCCGGTCGTGAACCCCCGCGCCGCACAGGACGAGCGTGCCCGGAGAGACTTCGTGGACCGCTTCGACGGTCCCCCGGATGACCTCGGGCCGGGCGGTGGAGACGGACCGGTCCCCCCCGATGAGTTCGGGGGGTTCGACCGCCAGGAACTCCGGCCGACTTCGCGCGAGCCGACGGGCGTCCTCGACGTCCTTCGCACAGACCAGAGGGACCAGTCCGAGGGCCTGCAACCGCCCGACCGCCCGGGCGACCTCCTCCTCGGAGAGCGGGTGCTCCGAGTGGTTCAGCAGGCTGCCCGCGACCCCCGATGCGAGCAGAGACTCCGGCACGATGGCGCCCGTGTGGGCGCCGGGTTCGACCGCATCGGTGTGCTGGGACAGGACCGGGATTGGAAGCTGTCCCGCCAGACGGCCCAGGTCGGGAGCCGACGGGCAGACCGCCGCCGCCACGTTGCGGAACCGGGCCCGCTGGGCCAGGAGCGTCCCCAGGCTGGTGGCGCCCGCCCCGAGGCAGTTCGGGTACGCCTTGAGGTTCAGGACGAGAACCGGGGCGCCGAGCGACCGGACGTTAGTGGGCAATCGCCGCCCGGGGCCGCTTCGGTCGCGAGCAGATGGCGTATTCGTCGCCGTCGAAGAAGAATTCGCGGTCCGGGTGCTTTCGTTGGAGCTCGGGGATCTTGGCGAGGACGTCCTCGAGGGTCGTGGTCTCGTCATTGGGGTCAATTCGAACGTGGACCGTCTTTTCCAACCGTTCGACCGGGCGCACGCGCTCCACCATTGGGCTGCGGCCCACGCACCGCCCTCCCTTCTAAATAGCCTTCTTGAAGGCGCCGACGGCGCGAGTTTAAGTGCGGAGGGACGCATCGCGCGCGCGCCTACGAGCATGAAAGACCGCTCGGAACTCCAGCGCGTCGTCTTCGGGAAGACCCGGGTCATCCTCACCCGCGACCTCTCGATCATGAACCCGAACCTCGTCGAGGGGGCGAACGGCCTCGTCGTCGGAAAGCTCGCCACCTACACCCTGAAAGTCGCCTTTCCGAAGGTCACGGTCGGGGTCAATTGGCAGGACTGCGACATCATCGAAGGGAAGACCGGCATGACGACGGATGCGGAACAGCCGAAGGTCATCCCCCGCCCCCGAGCGATCTCGGACGACGGGTGACGGCGTCGACGGGTTCCGAAGGAACGGCCCTGGCGCCGAGGGGGGTCCGCCCTCGCGCCCGATTCGGGACTCCCCTCGTGGGGAGCGCCCCCCGACTGATGCTCCTCGGAAGCGGTGAGATCGGACGGGAGGTCGCCATCGAGGCGATTCGGCTCGGAGCGGAAGTGATCGCGGTCGACCGGTACGAGCACGCCCCGGCGATGCAGGTCGCCCATCGGGCCTACGTGATTCCGATGACCGACAGGGCCGCCCTCCGGGCCCTCGTGGAGTCCGAGCATCCGGACGTCATTGTTCCGGAGATCGAGCAGATCGATACGAACGAGCTCGTCCGCCTCGAGTCCGACGGGTGGACCGTCGTCCCCAATGCCGAAGCGACCCGGGTGACGATGGACCGGGAACGGATCCGTCGGCTGGCCGCCGAGTCCGCTCGGGTGCCGACGTCCCGCTTCGCCTTCGCCGACACGCTCGAGGAGGCCCGGCGATGCGCCGCCGACCTCGGTTTCCCGTGCGTGTTCAAGTCGATCACGAGCTCCTCGGGGCACGGAATGAGCGTGGTCCGGGAGCCCGGGGCCCTCGCCCGAGCGTACCAAGAGGCCTCGGAGGGGGGGCGCGTGCCGAACCCCCGAATCATGATCGAGGAATTCGTTCGGTTCGATGCGGAGGTGACGGTCCTGACTCTCCGCCACTGGACGAGCGCCGGAACTGTAGCAACCACGACGATGGCCCCGATCGGTCACGCCCGTCCGGGGACCCTGTACCACGAATCCTGGCAGCCGGCCGAATTCCCCTCCCCGGTCGGCGACGAGCTGACGCGGATCGCGGTGGCCGTGACCGACCGCCTCGGGGGGATCGGAATGTTCGGGGTGGAGTGTTTCGTCCGGGGCTCGGACGTCCTATTCAGCGAGGTCTCCCCGCGGCCCCACGACACCGGGCTCGTGACCCTGGCGAGTCAATGGAACAGCGAATTTGCCCTCCACGCCCGTGCTGTCCTCGGGTTCCCGTACTCCGGACCGGAGCCGACTTCGCCCGCCGCGGCCCACGTCATCCTTTCTCCCGGGACGGGGACCGCCCCCACCTTCGGCGGGGCGTTCCGCGGCCTCAGCCTTCCCGGGGTCCGCCTGTTCCTGTTCGGCAAGCCCGAGGGGTTCCCCGATCGGCGCCTCGGCGTGGCCGTCGCGCGGGGCAGCACGGTCCAGGAGGCCCGGACCAAAGCCGCCGAGGCGGCCCACGCGGTCGAGTCGACGATCCGGTTCGAGCGTGCGGCTCCCTGACCGCCTGGTAGCCACCGGTTTATCGAGCCTTTATCCCACCGCGGGAAGTTCCGAAGGCATGCCATCGGCACACCATCGCGTCCGGTCCGTCGAAGCGGAGTTTGGGGGACTCGAAGCCATCGAGGGTGCGGGGGTCCGCCTCCGCCGCTTGTTCGGCCACGCCGAGGTCCCACGGCTCGACCCCTTCCTCCTCCTCGACCACTTCCGGTCCTCCGACCCGAGCGACTACGTCGCCGGATTCCCCTGGCATCCCCACCGGGGGATCGAGACGGTCACCTACATGCTCAACGGGCAGGTCGACCACGGTGACACGCTCGGCAACCGGGGCACGATCGACTCGGGCGATGTCCAATGGATGAGCTCGGGGAGCGGCATCATGCACCAGGAAATGCCGCGGCGGATGGAGGGGACCTTGGACGGCTTCCAGCTGTGGGTGAACATGCCGTCGCGCTCCAAGATGTCGACCCCCGAGTACCGGGGGGTACGGGGGTCCGCCTTCCCGACGGTGAACACCGATTCCGGAACCCGGGTGAAGGTCGTCGCGGGGACGTACGAAGGGGCCCTCGGGCCCGTCGACCAGTTGCCGGTCGACCCGACCTACCTCGATGTGACCGTCCGGGCCGGCGAGACGTTCACGGCCCCGACGGTTCCCGGCCACACGACGTTCGCCTACCCGATCGAGGGCTCCGGGAAGTTCGACCCCACCGAACACCGGGCGATCCCCGCCCGGACCGTCGCCGTCTACGGCGACGGAGAGTCGGTCGAGGTCCGGGCCGGCGCCGACGGCGTGCGGTTCCTCCTGGTGTCCGGGCGCCCGATTGGGGAGCCGGTCGCCTGGTACGGTCCGATCGTGATGAACAAGCAGGAAGAGCTCCAGGAAGCGATCCGCGAGCTCCGCAGCGGCGACTTCATCAAGGACAAGCACCCCGTCGTCGACGAGTGAGCCCGGGCGTCGGCTACCGGATCCGCTCGAGGGCAAACGACCCGACGACGAGACCGCCGGGGGTCGCCCGGTACTCGACCCACTCGCGGGTCTCGACGTCGCCGAGCCCGAGCACCGAAAGGAACGTCTTGTCCCGCTCCTGCTTGAACCGCAGGGCCCCATCCATCCGGCTGAGCATCGTCTCCGTCTGACTTTCTGGGAGGGAGCCGGTCTCGAGGGTGT
>JAKIVT010000095.1 GCA_022750415.1 Thermoplasmata archaeon | reverse complement strand
GTGGCCTCCTCATACCCGGAGTTGCACCCGGGCCAGTTGTAGGCGATGACGATCTGCCACCAGTCGCCGGTGCTGCTCAGTCCGTTGAGCTCGTACGCGGTCGAATACGGGCTCGGAACGAGCGGGATGAATTCCGAGAGCCGAGCGACCCCGCTCGCGGAGCTCTCGTTGAGCTGGGAGATCGTCGACCCGGCCTGGAGGTAGTAGAGGTCGGATTGGGCCGGCCGCGGGAGTGCCCGCGCCGGGCTCGACCCGAGATGGAGCCCCGGTGGAAGGTGGAGCTTCGAGGGGGCGGCGTGGGAGGAGCGGACAGCTGCGACGTGGGCGTGGGACGCCTTCGTAGGTGTCGGGGCCAAGGGTTGGACCACGATCGCCCCGGAAAGGAGGAGGACGAACACGCTCACGGCCACGAACGCCAGCGTGAGTTTGGAGGAGCCGGCCAAGCGAACCATCCGTGTGCCCCGGGGGCTCCGAAAGTACCCTTGCTCGCGCAGATAAGCGCGCGTGTGAGTCTCGAGTCTCATCGAAGGCCGCGGGCCATTCCTTTGATGAGCCCGAACTCCGGTGGCGACGTGTGGTCGCATCCCGGTGGCTGGACGGCAATGACCCCTCCCTTCAACAGACGAATTGGAGCGGAGACCGACCTCCCATCGCGTCCGTTCGGTCCGGGGACCGGATCCGGGTTCGGCTGCCAGATTCGTCGACCGGGCAGCTCACCAAACGGTCGACCCGACAGGACCTCGGGCGCCTCGACCTCGAGCGAGTGGATGCCGCGCTGGGACCCATTGAGGTCCGGGGAGCCCGGGCAGGGGATCGCCTCGACGTTCGGGTCCGCTCCCTCCGCCCGGGGGAGTGGGGCTGGTCGGGGGTGTTCTGGGAGTTCGGGATGCTCCGCGGGCAGTTCGAGGACGACCTTCAGCTCTGGACGATCGGGGCCGGCTGGGCGAAGCCCCGGGGCGGGTTCCTGCCCAAGGTTCGGATTCCGACCCGACCGATGTTGGGGTGGGTCGGAGTAGCGCCGGCTTTCGGAAAGCACCCGATGATCCCGCCGCGGCGGACGGGCGGCAACCTGGACCACCGGCTCGTGGGGGCCGGATCCGTGCTGTCCCTGCCGGTCGAGGTCGACGGGGCGCTCCTCTCCTTGGGCGACCCGCACGCCGCCCAGGGGGACGGCGAGGTCTGCGGGACGGGAATCGAGATGAGCGCGGACGTGGAGCTCGAGCTCCGGGTCGTCCCGGGGGCGGCCCCCCGTTCGCCGTTCCTGGCCGCACCGACCACGGCGGGAACCAGCGGACCGGTCGTGGCGTCGCTCGGCGTGGGGCCGGATCTGGCGCAGGTCTCCGTGGAGGCGCTCGAGGGACTCCTCGACCGCCTCGAGGAGCATGGGGTGCCGAGGAAGGCCGGCTACCTCCTCGCGAGCGTCGCGGGGGAGCTCCGCATCTCCGAGGCCGTCGACCTTCCGAACTACGTCGTCTCGGCGAGCTTCCCGCTTCGGCTCCTCCCTCGGAGGACGAACGTTAAGGGCCCCCGAACGTCGGCGCGCCCGAGGAGACCGGGACGATGAGCGAATACCTGAATGAGCTCGGAACGGAGCGGGCGATGAAGGACCAGTTCATGTCCCGCCACGCGGAATCGCCGTTCGTCCAGGGGTCGGTGTACGCGTTCCGCGGACTGAAGTACTTCCCGGGCGACGAAGCGTTCCGGGTTCCCGCCAAGCTCGAGCGGTTGCCGGAACCGAAGGAGGCATTCCTTCGCACGAACCGGGACGGGCAGGCGGCGATGCGATGGGTCGGGGAGCTGGTCTTCTCGATCCGCGGGCGGAAGCTCCGCCTGCGGGTCTACCACGCCGGCGAGGGGGTCGGAACGTCCGTTTTCGTCCCGTTCCGGGACGGAACGAGCGGCCGGGAGAGTTACGGACCGGGTCGGTATCTCACCCTTGAGCTGCACGAGGCCGACGAGTACGAGCTCGACTTCAATCGGGCGTTCAACCCCTATTGCGCGTACACGGACGCCTACGAATGCGGCTTCCCTCCGGCGGAGAACGACCTCCCGGTGCCCATCCGGGCCGGCGAGAAGGTCTGGTCCACGGAACAGAATCCCCGGACTCCCTCGAGCGCGGTCATCGCCCTTCTCCCACCCCGCGCGGACAAACCCGCGGCGCCGGCCAAGGCCCCCTCGAAGGCCAAGAAGGGCAAGCCGGCTCCCCGGGCCAAGCGCGCGACTCCCCGGCCGAAGGGCGCGGGCAAGCCGCGACGGCCGACGCGCCGCTGATCAGAGGTGCGGTGCGACGGCGAAGAGGCCGTCAATCACGAATTGGACCCCGACCGCGGCGAGAAGGAGGCCGAGCACCCGGGTCAGCGCCATCACGCCGACTCGGCTGAGGGACCGGAGGATTCGGGGACCGAACCGGAGGATGACGAACGTCGCCACCGTCGTGACCGCAATGGCGACGAACGTGGCCAGGATGGAGAACGGGTCGGACCCGGCGGACCCCTCGTAGATCATCACGGTCGAGATCGCTCCGGGGCCGGCCAAGAGCGGGACCCCGAGCGGGACGACCGAGATCTCGTCGCGGCGCGCCAAGGCGTCGGCCCGGTCGGTTTCCGCGAGTCGCGTGCGGGTCACCTGGCCGTTGAGCATCTCGAACGCGACCCAGAAGAGGAGGATCCCGCCGGCGATCTCGAAGGCGCCGAGCGTGAACCCGAACGCGGCGAAGACGAATCGTCCGGCCAGGGCGAAGACCGTGAGCACGATTCCCAATACCGCGACGGCCCGCCGGAGCACGACCTCGCGGTCGGCCTCCGGGAATCCTTCGGTGAGGGCGACGAAGAACGGGAGCGTGCCGATCGGGTCCACGATGGCGAAGACGCTGACCGCCACCGCGACGAAGAACCCGACCTCCATTCCCGTCCCTCCGTCGTCGGCCGACACGGGGGGGAGTATGAGCTCTCCGGCCCGCTCTCGGGGAGGAGCGGAACGCCCGACCGAATTCGCCTCCCGGGGCAGAGGGACTATCTACCCGCTCCGAGGCTTCCGACAGTGTGCCGGGCGCCAGCGTCCGCGAGCCGCCCGGCGGGGACCGCCATTACAAGGGATACCGGGTCTACGCGTACATCGCCCTGTCCCGGCTGTTCGCGGAGCTCAACCTCGACCTCGAACAACCGGATTTGCCGGACCGGGTACGCGAGTCGCTCGGCCGGTACGAAGGTCGGGTGACCAAGGAGGAGATCCTCCACGCGATCCGTTCGAACTCGCACATGACCGAGAAAGTACTGGGGTACCTCCAGTCGGAGGGGTTCGCCGAGGTTCGGCACGACGAGCGGGGGTACGACATCCGCATCACCCCGACCGGAGCCGAGCACTTGCGGCGGTACCACCGGCTCTACCGGGAGCTGTACGGCCGGGAGCTCGCGGAACACTACCGGTTCGTCCGGTCGCCGGAGTGGCTGGGCTGAAGGGTCAGACGGTTACGGGACCCCGAGCACGTACGGAACGAAGTCGTAGGTGCCGTCCAGCGCTTCCGTGACGATCTCCGTCGTGACGCGATACCGGGCGAATCCGCGCGTGAGGAACGCCGGGCGACCGACGGCCCATTCGTACACGTCCTCGGGGATGGGAACGGCGCCGGTCCGCAGGAGGATCAGTCGGACGGGCGGGGCGGAGAGCCGGGGGAACACCGTTTGGGCGTCGGCCGCCAGCCGGGCGAGGTCCGCCGTGGTGGGAGCTTCCGGTCCGAGCCGGGCCAGGACCGCGAACCCACTGTCCCCGCGACCCGCGATTCGCCACAGGAGTCCTCCGGGCTTTTCGATCACGAGCTCGAACGCCACGGCGGCCCCGCGCCCCGGAAACTCGGTTCGGTACCGGAGCGCTTCCGGATGTTCCTTCAACAGCGACTCGATCGCCGGGCTCGTAAGAGCGAGATATCGCGCGAGCCGCTCGACCGGGGTCCGACCCTCGGGCACCTTCACGACGGGGTCCGCTTCCCGGAGAAGGCGAATCGCCCGGTGCCGCATGACGAACGACCGGAAGAATCCGTCCGTCTCTCGAAGGAGAGAGAGGGCGATCGCCCCGGCGATCAGCCCGATGACCGAGAGGATGGCGAGCGTGAGGTTGCTCCCGATCGTGATGAGAGTCACGAACGCGAGCAACAGAATCCACAACACTAGGATCGTCGCCGTATACCGGTACATCCGTCGGACGGTCGGGGCGAGCTGGGCCACCCGGTCCGATAGGTCGAAGATCGCCGAGATCGGGTCTTCGACGCCCCTCGGCTGGCTCACATGCTTCGCTCGCGGCCGGGATAGATAAACCCGGCAGAAACAAAATGGGGCGGGACGAACCCCAACCCCCATGGGGGAGCCCCACCCCAAGAAATTCGAGTCCGAACGGAGGCGTTTGGCCCGCTCCACGGCGACTCGAACGTCCGTTCCTGGTGTCAGACGGTCCGACTTCGCGGAGCCGACGACTCGGACCCGATAGGCGATGTCGACCATCGGGCCGAGGGAGGGCACCCCGCCCACCGCCCTAGAGAAAGTACCGATGGCACACGACCGTCCTCGCGGGGGCGATCGCCCTTCGCATCCATCGAAACGACTTCATCCGAGAGGAACGACAATCGAGGACCGAGGAGGGCGAAATGGGCGCGTTCGCAGGTGGTCCCACCGCGCGCACGTTCCGCCACCGGGGACGGGAAGGGTGGCGCCGCGCCCTCGCCCGGTGGGCCTGGCACCCTTCTCCAGCGGCTCGACGTCGTCGACGACGATGGCTCGTGACGTGCGCCCTCTTCGTTGCGGCCCTTCTCGTGGTCACCGGAATCTACGTCGTGACCCTGCCCCCCCCGCTCCCCTTTCACGAGCTCTGGTCCAAGACGCTCGCCGGAAATTCATACGGCCAAGGCGTCGGAGTGGGCGGCCTGTTCGTGACGTATTCGTATACGGTTGGGGCCCTGGCGAACCTGACCGGACCCCTGGGGGGGCAGACCGCGGACCTGACGTTCGAGATGGAGGGGCTCGACCTCACCTCGGGCGCGGTCGAGTGGTCGTCCACGTTCGTGATCTGGAGCGTCGTCGACACACCCCCGAATTTCATCGCCCGGATGGTCGCCTCCGGGTCGGATGCGGTCCTCGCCGTTTCGTGGGGGGGGACTTCGGGGGCGAATCTGACGCTCGTCTCCGTCGACTCGTCGACGGGGGTTCGGCTCGCGGACTGGACGGTCGCGATCCCGGGCTGGGCGAGCACCGTCGCCGCCCAGCAGATCGCGACCACCCCGGGAATCCTCGTCACGTGGCTCCCCCGGACGCTCACCTCCCCAACGCCGCTTGTCCTCGACGGGTACAATGTCACCACCGGACATCCGGTATGGAACGACACGGTCCCCATCCCCCTCACGCTGGACGGCTGGGGATCCGGGATCTCCTCGGCGGCCCAGGGGGGGACCACGCTCGAGATCTCGGTGACTCCGGCCAGTGGCCCCGGCTGGCTCCTCGGGATCCGTGGGAATGACGGGACCGTTCTGGGCCAACGAGTCTTCAACGGCACGGCCGACCTCGCGAGCGGAGTGGCCGGTGCGGGCGGCTTCTACTTCCTTGAGAGTTCCTCCGGTGGACTCCTCATCGAGGGCTTCAACCTGACCTCCGGGACGAATCTGACGCCGATCCCGGTGGACAACGTCCGAGATGCCTCGACGGGCTCGGCCGCCCTATACGAGGTCGACGGGCTCCTTGTCGTCGCCTCGTACTCGTACGACCTCTCGTACGCGGCGTACGACCCCGGGGGCCGAATGCTCTGGATCTCGGAGTTTCCGAATGCCACCTCCTGCGGTCAGCCCGACCATGCGGCGCTCGGCCCCTGCGCGACCGACCTG
>JAKIVT010000094.1 GCA_022750415.1 Thermoplasmata archaeon | reverse complement strand
GAGGATGAGGTCCCGTTTCCGAAGGGAGCCACCGGCCGCCTCCAGCGCCTCGATCACCTCGACCAGCTCGCGGCTCGGAGCGCGGAGCTCGTAGACCGCGACCGGGTCGACCGAGCGGACGACGTCGTTCACCGGGCGGACTTTCGGGGTGAGCCCCGAGTACCACGCCCGCGAGACCTGGACGTAGTACGGTTCGCCGCGCCAGAGCATGCACGCGAGGGTCCCCGCAATGGCGGTGATCTTGGTCCCGGTCGACACGTTGACCCGGATCGGCACCGTCGAGGCGGCGTTCCGGTCGGACCGGCCCTCGGTCTCGAAGATCTTCCGGTAGACCCCGAGCGTCCCGAACACGTCCCAGATCGGCGTGGGAACGAGCGCGACCTCCACGGGCCAGGCGGCCTTCGCCAGCCGCCGCTCGACCTCCTCGAGGAACGGACGGGCGGCGTCGTCCCCATCCCGCGTGACGAGGTAGACCCGGTCCGCGCGGTCGGTGACGACCGGCTCGACCACCCGTTCCACCTCGAAGCCGACCGGGGCGAGGTGGATCCGAGCGTGAGGGTCCCCCGGTCGTGCGCGGGGTCGCGCCGTCGCGGTCGGGCGCCGGCGCCCGCCGCTCACGGCAGGGAGCGCCCGGGCGGCGGCGACATCGGGACGACCGGGGGGATGGAGGGCAACGCGATGGAGGGCGGCGGAGCCGGGCGCGGGGCGGCCACGGTGGGCACCCCGCGAGTCGGCTGCGGAGGCCCCGCGCTCAGTGCTTGCGAGGCGGCGGAGAATACCGCGAGGCCGCGGTCGAGGAGTTCGTCCTCGATCGTCAAGGGGGCCATGAACCGGAGGACGTGGTCGTACGCGCCGCACGTATGCATGAGGACGCCCCGTTGGAACAGCTCGTGCCGCATCGCCTTCGCCCGGTCGGTCCAGGGCGCCCGGTCGGCGTGCGACTGGACGAACTCCACGCCGATCATGAAACCGCGACCGCGGACCTCCCCGATCGCGGGATCCACGGCCTGGACCGCCCGGAACCGCTCGAGGACCTCGCGGCCCCGCTTCGCGGTCCGGGGCACGACGTCCGTCGTCGTCAGCACGCGGAGCACCTCGGCGCCCACCGCGAGCCCCAGCGGATTCCCCCGGTACGTCCCGAGGTGGAACCCGGGAGGGAGCGACGGGACGAGGTCGTCCCGGTAGGCGACCATCGAGACCGGCAGGCCGCTCCCGATCGTCTTCGCGACACAGAGGATGTCCGGTGTGACTCCGGCGTGGTCGACCGCCCACATCTTGCCCGTGCGGCCGAGCCCGGTCTGGACTTCGTCGGCGATGAGCAGGAGGTCGTGGGAGTTGCAGAACTCGCGCAGGGCCGGAAGGAAGTCGTCCGGCGGCACGATGTACCCTCCCTCGCCGAGGATCGGCTCGACGAGCACGCTGGAGAGCTCGTCGACGCCGGAGTGCGGGTCGTTCGCGAGATGCTCGAGGTACCGGATCGTAGCGTTCGTCAGGTCCCCGACCGGGCCAAGCAGTGGCCGGTACGGGTCCGGGAACGGGACCCGAACGATGTGGCCACCGTGGAACGAAGTCGTCTGGTGATACCGCCGCCCGCTGGTCAGATTCGCCGCGCCGCCGTGCACTCCGTGGTACGCTCCGGAGAAGGTGACGGTCCCCGTTCGGCCTTTCGCGTAGTCGGCCAGGTTCACCGCGGTCTCGACGGCGTCCCCCCCGGTGACGGTGAACAATACCCGGGCATGGTCGCGGAGCCCGCCCGGTAGGGCGTGAACGAACGCCTTCAGGAACCGGACCCGGGCCTCCGTCGGAAGCTCGAGCGCGTGCCAGACCTTCCCGGCCTGGTCGGCGAGCGCCGCGGCGAGCGCGGGGTGGCGGTGGCCGAGGTTTAGGACCGAGACGCCGGCGACCCAGTCGATGAATCGGTTGCCGTCGACGTCCTCGACGGTCGAGCCCTGGGCGTTCGCGACGGCGATGGGGAAGTACTTCGCATAGACCACGGCGTCGGTCTCGAGGCGCCCCTGCTCGGCGAGGAGCTCGGCGGAACGGGGGCCCGGAAGCGCGGTCCGGATCCGCGGCGCATCCGGATAGCTGAGCCACTCCTCGGTTGCGGTCACGGCCAGCCCCTCTCGGAGGGAATCCCGAGGACCGCGCGGCGGGTTATCAACCCCTCGGGAGTCCCAAGAGCCGGACGGTTATCGGGACCCCGCGGTTCGACCCGCCGTGAGTTCGGGGCCGGGCGGCCGGGTCGATGCCCACGTCCACCTGACTCGGCACTGGCCCGACCTGGCGGGGACCGCGTACCGCCACGACCTCGATTACACGGTCACGGGCCTCCTCCGGGAGATGGACGCGGCCGGGGTGGGTTCGGCGTTGGCGATCTCGGTGGTCGAGACGCCGGACGTCGGAGCCTCCATCGAGGAAGGCCGCGCGCTGGCCAAGGCGAGCGGCGGGCGCCTCCGCCCCGTGTCGACCGTCGACCCGACGGCGGGCACCGAATCGGTGACCGCGGCCTTGGATGCCTTGCGCCAGGTGCCGGAGCTGGCAGCGTTGAAGCTGTACCCAGGGTACCGCCCGTTCTACCCCCACGATGCCCGGCTCGACCAGGTGTACGAGTTCGCCGCCGCCCGCCGGCTTCCGGTGCTGATCCACCAGGGCGACACGCTCTCCCGCCACGGGCTCCTCAAGTTCGCCCGGCCGATCGAGGTCGACGAGGTCGCCGTCCGTTGGCCCGAGGTCAACTTCGTCCTCTGCCACCTGGGCAACCCCTGGATCGAGGAGACGGCGGAGCTCGTCTACAAGAACACAAACGTCTGGACGGACTGCTCGGGTCTCCTCGCCAAGCCGTCGGTCCCCTACTTCCACGAGATGTTCGACCGCGCTCGGACCGTCCTGGCGCAGCTCGTGATGACCATCGGGTCCGCCGACCGTGTCCTGTATGGGTCGGACTGGCCGCTCGAGTCGATCGAGACCGCGGTGGCGCTCGTGGAGACGCTGCCGGTCCACGAGCCGGACCGGGAGAAGATCCTCGGCGCCAACGCCCGCCGGCTGTTCCGGCTCGAGTGAGCCGGGAGGTCGAGTTTCCCTCCGCGCCGGGGGATTGCACCGCCCGCAACCCTCGGGCTCCGCCCAACGTTGATATCGGCCGGGCGCTCCGCGCCGACGCTCGAGGGAGCGCCACGATGGGTCGTCCGATTGCCGAGGCACTCGCCCACCGACCGCTGTTCTTCGAGCCCGTTCCGCCGAGCGCCCGCTCTCCGGCGGCCCGCATCGAGGCCCAGTTTGCCGCCACGTCCGCGTTGCTCGAAGGTCTCCGACGGGTCGATGTGGTCGACGTGCCGGAGCTTGTGGACGAGAACCACGACGGCCGACCGTACTACCGGTCCGGTAATGTCCGGACGTTCGCGGTCCGCCTCTCCGAGGCGAGCCACACCGAACCCGTCGTGAACAAGGTCGTGGCCCACCTGCCGAGCCCGGAGGCGACCCGCGTGTGGGCCGAGGAGACGGTCGCGAGAGGAATCCGTTCGTTCGTTCTCGTCGGCGGGTCGAGCCGGTACATCCCGTATCCAGGGCCGGCGGTCGCCGAGGCGAACCGGCTGTGCCGCAGCGCCGTCGAAGGGGCGGGGGGAGCGCTCGGGAACATCGCGATTCCCCAGCGCACCGGCGAGGCGCACCGGATGCTGGCGAAGACCCGGGCCGGCGCCCGGTTCTTCACGACCCAGATCTCGTTCGACTCCGCGGCGCCGATCCGGCTCCTTCGGGAGTACGACGTCCTCTGCCGGCAGTCCGGACTCCCCCCCGCCTCCGTGCTGGTCTCGGTCGCACCGGTCGCCGACGAGGCCGACGTCCAGTTCGTTCGGTGGCTCGGGGCCGACGTCCCGGAGGCGACGGAGCGGGCCATCCTGAACGGGGACGAGCACGGGGCGGCGGCCCGGTCGGTGGCCTGGGCGCTCGCCCTCTGGTCCGAGGTCCGCGCCGCCGCCGGGGGTCTCGAGGTCGCGGTCGGGGTCAACGTCGAACAATTGTCCCAGCGGCACCTCGAATCGGCCGGCGAGATGCTCCGGGCGTTCGCCCGGGAAATCGACGCCTGACCTACGGGGCCGTCGCTCGGCGTCCCCGACCGACGACGACCGTGGTGGGGATCGCGAGCGTATCTCCGGCCCGAAACGGCTTGAGACGCCGCTCGACCTCTCCTTGGAGCCGAAGCTGATCCGCTTCCGAAAGGGCGAGGATCGAGGCCCGCGTGCGGGCGCTACCGGAGCGGAACATCCGCCAGAACGCGGCGGGGTCCTGGACCGGGCCGGACCATTCCACCCGTTCGCTCGGCAGGGGGATCAGCCCCGCCGTTCGCATCGCCCCCTCGAACGTTCCCGGCTCCCCGAACCGGAAGAACCCCGGGGCCGCCGGCGACGTCGAGGAGAGTCCGAGGGCCCGGAGCGAATCGGGAACGATCGTCAATGCCTTCGCCTCGGCGCCCCAGACGGAGAAGGCCACCACTCCGCCGGGGCGGACGACGCGAGCGGCTTCCCGGAGCGCGACCTCGGGCTCGGGAAAGTGGAGGAGGCCGAGGTTGGAGACGACCCGGTCCACGCTCGCACTCCGAATGGGCAGGCGCATGGCGTCCGCCCGCACGCGGGGTACGTTGGGCCCGATCGACCGGAGCATCGGCAGCGAGAAATCCAACGCTACCGGGTCCGCGCCCCGCGCCGCCGCAGCGCGGCTGACCGGTCCCGGCCCGGCCGCGACATCCAGCACGCGGTCGCCGGATCCGACCAGGGCCGAATCGAGGAGTCGGGGAATGGCCGGGGCGACGAATTGGGTCCAGAGTTCGTGGTACGCTGCGGCGACGGAGGGGTCGGTCCACGCGTCGCGCTCGAGCCGGGCGAACGCCATCGGCCCAGACCGGATTCCGGGTTACTTGTAGGTGGAGGCGTGGAGTGTGCCTTCGTCGTCGACGATCGTGATGCACTCGCCCTCGCACTCGAACAGGCACGCCTCGCACATGATGCAGTCCGGCCCGTTGATGACCGCCGACCGCTCCCCGCGGAACTGGAACTTGGCCGCGACCTCCGGGTCGTCGGTGACGTCGGCGAACGTATCCTTGGGCCGCATCTCGAAGACGTTGACCGGGCAGACGTCGCGGCAGTGGGCGCAGCCGGTGCACTTGCTCAGAACCACGTCGACGGTGACCATGGGGCTCGCCTCGGGGCGCGCGACATCCCCTAGGTATTTGAATCCGGGCCCAGAGGCCCCTCCGGTTCCGGCGCGGGACACGCTCGGCGGGGGGCCGGGCCCACCAGGTTCGCCAAGGTCAAAACGGCGGAAGGATGCGATTCCTACCGACCATGCCGGAGATCTTGGATTGGTCGGCCCTTGCGGAGTGGTACGACGCGAAGCAAGCGGACACGGGTGACCCCTGGCATAAGGAACTGATCGACCCGCCCTTGCTGGCCCTCGTCGGGGCGGTCCGCGGCCAGACGCTCCTCGACCTAGCGTGCGGGAACGGGTACCTCGCCCGCCGGTTTGCCCGCGACGGGGCGAAGGTCGCCGCCGTGGACGCGTCGGCCCCGATGATCGAGCGGGCGCGAGCCCGGGAGCGGTCCGAGCCGCTCGGGATCGAGTACTCGGTGGGCGACGCCGCATCCCTCCCGGTGCTCGCCAGCGACACCTTCGACGTGGTCGTGTGCAACATGGCGCTCATGGACATGCCGGACGTCGTCGGGCCGTTCCGAGAGGTCGCACGCCTCCTCCGGCCGGGGGGACGGTTCGTCGCGAGCCTCTGTCACCCGTGCTTCGATGTGCCCGACGCCTCGTCGTGGCTCTGGGAACGGGTGGAGTACGAGACGAAGGTCAGCCGCCGGGTCGGGCGGTACCGGCATCCG
>JAKIVT010000093.1 GCA_022750415.1 Thermoplasmata archaeon | reverse complement strand
GATCAAGGCCGCCCGGGAGATGATGCGGACGTTCGACGAGGAACGGGGCCCCCCGACCCGGGTCGACCGGACCCACCTCACGGCGCTGATGAAGCGGAACCCGATGCCCGAGGTCGAGAACGTCTACAACCGGGTCGAGAAAGCGCTCCCGGAGAAGTCGCTCCTCGTCATCGACTCCCTCGAGGGTGTGACCCACAAGTACGGACTCGAGATGGAAGAGTTCGTGATGGCGCTCCAGAAGGATCTCGTCGAGAGCTCCAACACGAACGTCGTCATGATCCTCGAAAAGCCCGAGGCGGGCGGCATCGAGTACCTCGTCGACGGCCTCATTTCGATCCAACGCGAGGAGCTCGACGAACGCCGCGTGCGGCACATGCGGCTCGAGAAGCTCCGGGCAACCAACATCCAGCGCCCCCGCTACGCGGTGACGCTGGCGAGCGGCCGGTTCGAGGCCCTCGGTTTCTCCGCGACGGCTCCCGCGACGGCGTCGTCGCCCGTCTGGCACCCGGTCGCCGACCCAGACAAGCACTACTCCACGGGGATCCCCGACTTCGACGCCCTCTTGGGCGGCGGGTTCAAGCGCGGCAGCTTCAACGCCTTCGAGGTCGACGTCAACGTCGGCATCGACGACTACTACATGCTGTTCACGCCGACGTTCCTCAACTTCCTGACGCAATCGCGCGGGATCATCGCGGTCCTCGCCGCCGGCGAGTCCCACGAGAAGCTGCGGGAAACGCTCGTCCGCCACACCCCCCCGAACGTCTTCGACACGCGGGTGCGGATCGCCGACTACACGGCGAACGAGACGGAAGAGAGCTACATCGTCCCCATGGCCCGATACGGGCGCGACGAGGCGATGCGGGCGATGGTCACCGCTGAGAAGGCGGCCCGTGGCCCCGAGCAAAAGCCGTTCCTCGAGTACACCGCGTTCGACACGTTGGAAAGCCTAATGGGCGACCAGGTGGCGATTCGGATGTACTTCCACGGGGTCCGGCGCACCAAGCTCGTCGGGAACCTCGGCATCGGTCTGCTGAAGCCCGGTCTGCTCGTGTCGAGCGAGATCCTGAACATGATGGACACGTACTTCCGGATCATCAACATCGACAACGCGCCGTGCATCTACGGGATCCGGCCGCGCACCACCATCTACGCGATCTCTCCGGACCCGGAGAAGGGCGCCCCGCACGCGAAGCTGACCCCGATCGTCTAAGCCGCCTCGGCCCCCCAGGGCCCCCGCACGGGGGCCTTCCGCCGGGCGCCGAGTCGACTCGCTCCTCGCGGCTAGGAAAGGTCGGCGTCTGGGCCGAAGCGAATCTTGATGGGCGGCACCCTATCTGCCACCGGGTCCGCGATGGAGGACGACCAGCGCACCGGGCCGCCGGAGATTCCCGAACCCCCCTGGATCTACCGCGGGCAGGACCTGTCCCGAATCCTCGCCCTGAGCGACGGCGTATTCGCCTTCGCGATGACCCTCCTCGTCCTGGGCCTCGTGCTCCCGCCAAACACCACGGGGGGGGCGGTTCGGACCTACTTCCTGGACCCGAGCTCCCCGTTCCGGTCGGAGCTGTTTGCCTACATCATCACGTTCTTCGTCATCGGGCTCTGGTGGCGGGCCCACCACCTGATCTTCGGGTACATCCGCCAGTACGACCGGGTCCTCGTCCGGGCCAACTCCGTATTCCTCGTCACGATCGCGATCCTGCCGTTCGCCACGATCGCCCTGACGAGGGCCGGGCAGGATCCGATCGGGGTCGAATTCTTTGCCGGGACCCAGATCGCCGCGGGTCTCAGCCTCGCCGGCACCTGGCGGTACGCTTCGGGCCGAGGCCGGCTCGTCCACGACCGGGTTCCGGCCGAATGGCGGGACTACCTCTCTCGAATCACCCTCGTCACGCCCGTCGCGTTCGCGCTCTCGATCCCCGTCGCGATTTGGATCCCATCCTCGGCCTTTGGAGTGACGGCGGGCGAGTACGTGTGGCTCGGAGCGTTCATCCTGCCGATGGCGTTCCGGCACAAGGCGAAGGCGGGAGCCGAGCCGCCTCGTGAGCGCCCCCCGGCTCCGGCCTGATTCGACGCCATTCCCTGATGGCCCCGTCGAGTGGGGGACAGTCCGGCAAGTGGGGTTCGAGTGGTGCCCCGACAGGGCTTTGTACGGTCGGACGGACTTCCGGAGCGCCGTGCCGTTTCAGCCGTGGTCTCCGCGTCGGACGCTCCTCGCAGGGGCCGGCAGCGCGGTGGCGGTCGTCGCCATCATCGTTCTTCTCCTCCTTTGGGGGGTCCCCGCCGCCCCACCGCCGAGCTCGCCGAGCGGGTCCCCACCGCCCGGGTTGGTCGGGCCTTCCGTGAACGTCACCGGAGAATTCTGGACCACGACCAATGCGACCGTCCCCTCGACCACCTGTCCCAATTGTTCGGACGCCATCCCGGTGAACGGGACCATTCGACTCACGTTGCAGGTGCAAGGCGACTGCGACCTGCTCGGTTGCTCGCCGAACCTGCTCTCGGTGTCCGTGGCCCGTCCGTTCACCCTGGAGAGCTCCAGCTCGTCCCTTCCGACCGCCTTCCTGTCCAACAACGCCTCGATCTCGATCGTCGTGAAGGTACCTTCCGAACCCGGGAACTACACGCTCCACGGGGCGGTCGCGGCGGCCGCCCCGCCCCCCCTCTACCTGGTATCGAGCGCGTCGTGCGGGGCGTCCTACGCCGACGCCTCCGGCCCCTACCTGGATACGTCCGACCTCCATTCCCAATTCGTCCCGCCTCCCCCAGCCTCGCCGGGGTCCGATTTCTCCACGAATGTGTCGGCCGTCAACCCGACCAAGGCCGTGATCGAGCTGCTCGGAATGGCCCTCGGAACCGGGTTCTCCGTGGTCGCCACGTATCCCACGTTTCCGATCTTCTTGTACCCCGGGGCGACCCAGACGATTGCGCTGACCGCGCGCACCCCGAGCACGAACGGGAGCGGGGCGCTGCAAGTCACCCTCGACGCTACGGTCTACGGGAACGTCACCGTCACCGGCGATATCTCGATCACCGTCGACCCGTTCGTCGAAGCGGGCTGGTCGTTCCCGACCTCCTTTTCGATGCTC
This sequence comes from Thermoplasmata archaeon, assembly GCA_022750415.1. Lineage (GTDB taxonomy): Archaea > Thermoplasmatota > Thermoplasmata > Lutacidiplasmatales > UBA184 > Lutacidiplasma. The sequence goes on along the minus strand of JAKIVT010000093.1, from coordinate 2,853 downwards.
GAACCGAACACGACGTTTGTCGTGAATGTGACGTTCGACAATGCCTCCGTGGCCTGGTACCACATCGAGTTCACCGGGCTGGGAGGTTCCTCGCCCGTCACGCTCGTCAACGCGTTTCCGAGCGGGACTCTCAACGTCTCCGGATCCCCGATGACGATCCAAGTTACGCTCCGCTTCCCCGCGGTCGCCTCCGCCTACACCGTGAGCCTTCAGTTCACTCAGGACGCGGAAGGCTCGCTTTAGGCGGGCGGAGAGACCGCCACCGGCATTCCCGTCCGGGATTCCGAGGGAACGTCCGGGTCTAGACGAGCCCCGGCCAGGCGAGGAGAATCGCGGTGAGCACGGCGCCCGGCACCAAGGTCATCGCCAGGTCGTCGTCCACTGAGCCCCAATTCGGCCACTCCGCCGCGACGGCAATCGCCGCCGCGAGCAACGCGAAGCCCACCAGCGCGGCGCCCCTCCAACCGCCGAGGAGGGCAAAGGCGAGTCCCGCCAGGAACGTGTACGCAACGAGGCCGGGGAGGATCGACACCGCCGGCCGGGACGAACGGAGCCGCAACTCCCCGAGGAGCGGGTCGACGAGGGCCGTGCCGAGGATCACGGCCGCCGCGATCGGACGGGGGAAGAGGAGTAGCGCCCCGGTCAGGGCGACCGCGTAGAACACGTAGCTGGCGATTCGCCCCACTTCGTAGGGTCGAATCGTCGGCAGCTCCCAGTGACGGACGTGCCGCAGGTACTCGACCACGAGGATCAGCTCGAGAGCGGCGAGCAGGATCACGTCGTTTGGAACGACGACCAGGAGGCGCGGCGGCACCAACAGGTAGAGGATCGCGAAGGCGCCCAAGCCGTGGAGGAGGCGGCGGTGGAGCCGGTCGCCCTTCTCGAAATCGCCCCCGGCCCGGGCCCCGAGCCAGCGTCGGAACCGTCCGCCCGTGTGCAGCCGCACTACCGCGACGGGGACCGGCCGCCGAGAAAGAGCTTGTGCCCGGCGACGGGCCGCGCGTCAGCCTTTTGTCCCGCCTTCCTTCGACGACCCCATGAAGGTCAGCGTGCTCGTCGGAAGCAAATCGGACCTCGAGCACGCCGAGAAGGTCCGCTTCCGCCTGACCGAACTCGGCATCCCGTGCGAGGTGCACGTCGCCTCGGCCCACCGGACGCCGGAGAAGGTCGACCGGATCGTCGCCGACCCCGAGACCGACGTCTTCGTGGCGATGGCCGGACTTTCCGCAGCACTTCCCGGGACGGTGGCCGCCCGGACGCTGAAGCCCGTCGTGGGCGTCCCGATCAACCGCGGCCTCGGACTCGACAGCTTGCTCTCGGTCGTCCAGATGCCCCCCGGCGTGCCCGTGGCGGCCGTGGGCCTCGATGCCTCGGAGAACGCCGCGCTGCTGGCCGCCGAGATCCTGGCGCTGAAGTATCCCGAGGTGACCGTCGCCCTCCAGAAGTATCGCGCGAAATGGCGGGAGGAGCCGTCCGGGCCGGTCAAGGGGTCGACGTGAACGACCCGGCCAAGTTCGTCGACGAAGCGCTCGCGGCCATCCGCGACGGGGTCCCAGGGAAGGCGATCGTCGCTGCGAGCGGCGGAATCGACAGCACGGCCGCCGCCGTCCTCGCTCATCGCGCGCTCGGGGACCGGGCTCGCTCTCTCTTCATCGACACCGGCCTTCTCCGGACCAACGAGGTCGAGAAGGTCCGCCGATTCTTCGACGCGAGCCACGTACCCGCCACCGTCGTGCCGGCCGCCGACCGATTCCTCTCCGCCCTCGACGGCGTGACGGACCCGGAGGAGAAGCGCCGACGGATTGGGACCGCCTTCATCCGCGTGTTCGAGGAGGAAGCGGACCGATTCGGCGCGGACCGACTCATCCAAGGTACGATTGCCCCGGATTGGATCGAAAGCGGGGGCGCGTTGCGGGACACGATCAAGACCCACCACAACGTCGGCGGCGTCCCGAAGGACTCTCGTCTCACGATCGTCGAACCGCTCCGCGACCTCTACAAGGACGAGGTTCGGCTCCTCGCCGGCCACTTGGGTATCCCGAACCCCGAGCGGCAGCCGTTTCCCGGACCCGGTCTCGCGGTCCGCGTCCCGGGGCTGGTCACGAAGGAGCGGCTCGAAACCGCCCGCCTCGCGAACGCCATCGTCGAGGAAGAAGTCGAGAAGGCGATCGCCGCGAACACCATGGCCCGCCCGTGGCAGTACTTCGCGGTCCTGCTTCCCGTTCGCACTGTCGGTGTGATGGGCGACAACCGGGTCTACGGCGAGGCGGTGAGCGTCCGGATCGTCGAGAGCACGGACGCGATGACCGGTACCGCGATGCGCCCCCCAGCGGACGTACTCCGACGGATTGCCGAGCGGATCACCCGCGGCTCCGCCGGGAAGGTCACCCGCGTCCTCTACGACATCACCGACAAACCGCCGGCGACGATCGAATGGGAATGAGACGCGGCCGCCGCGAAGAACCTATCCGATGAGGCGCGTGGTCGCGGACAAGTCATGACCGAACCGGCGGCGAAGGGTCGAGCGCTCACGATCCCCGAGGACGTCGCGGAGGGGATCGAGGCCCGCATCCGGGGGACCGGATTCAACTCCGTCGACGCCTTCGTGGGCTTCGTCATGGCGCGGCTGCTCGAGGCCCCCGGCGAGATCCCGTTCAGCGAAGACGACGAGCGGCGTCTCAAAGAGCGACTCCGCTCCCTCGGCTACATCGACTAGTGCCGCGACCGGAAACCGAGTCGAGGGTTTCCTGAAGGTCGAGCGCAAGTACTTTCCCGGGGGAGGGGTTCACCCCTTCCCCGATGCTGCGCGTCCGCGACCTCCCGGCCGAGGAAGGAGAGGCGATCAACCGCCTG
>JAKIVT010000092.1 GCA_022750415.1 Thermoplasmata archaeon | reverse complement strand
TCTACGACGCCACCGACGGCTACGGGGTCCTGTTTGGAGGAGAAAGCGATTCGGGCTGCACGTGGTATTCCGGGCTCTACTACTGTTCGGACACCTGGGCCTTTGCCGACGGTGCTTGGACGAACCTCACCTACCTCTCGGCCTCTCACCCGAGCGCTCGCGCGGGGGCGGGCTTCGCCTACGATGCGGCCGACGGCGTCGTGGTCCTGTTCGGCGGGTACGGTCCGACGAGCACGCACGCCGATACCTGGTCGTTTCACGGCGGTGTTTGGACGGACCTCACGACGAAGGTCAGCGGCGCACCGGCTGCGAGAGGGGTCCCCGAGATGGCCTACGACTGGCAGGAAGGGTACGTCCTGATGTTCGGGGGTCGCGACGCGAACGGTTCGGAAAGCCTCGGAGACACGTGGTCCTATTCGTCCGAAACGTGGACTCTCCTCACACCGGTCCACAGCCCACCTCCGACCGACGAGGGAGCGATGTCCTTCGACAGCTCCCTGGGGATTGAGATTCTTGTCGGGGGCTGGGACGTGCCCTGGGACGCTTCGTTGATCCCGTTGACTCAGGTGTGGGGGTTCAACGGCACCGATTGGGCCGTCGTTCCGACCACTCCTAGCCCCTACTCCCCCCTACCGACAGTCCTGCCGACCATCGCGGACGACCCCGTAGCCGAGACGACGCTCCTCATCACCGGTGGGGACTCCGAGGGAGGCGTGACTTCGGCGTGGACGCTAGCCCCTTCGCTCCAGATCGTCTCGTTCGTCCCGTCGCCACCATACACTGAAGCGGGTCGTTCGTTCCTTGCTTTCTCGGTGGATGCCCAGGGAGGCTCCCCTTGGCGCTCGTACCACTACTTCGGCCTTCCCGCCGGCTGTCAGACCGCGAACACGAACGATCTCGTCTGTACGCCGACGGCGGCAACCGGGAACATTTCCGTCACGGTCGTCGTCACGGACGCCGCGTCTCGGCTCTCTGTGAGCGCGATTACCGCGGTCGATATTGTCCCGCGACCAACCATCACGTCGTTCGTCGTCTCCCCGACCGCCACCGACGTCGGGCGACCGGTCACACTGGCGGCCACCGAGGTGGGTGGGTTTGGCCCATTCACCTTCGCGTTCTCCGGCCTTCCCGAAGGGTGTCTCCCCCCAGACGGCGCTGTCGTCGACTGCGTGCCGGAATTTTCCGGCTCGTACCCGGTGGGCGTGTCGGTGACCGACGGTTTGTATGAAGTCGCGAACGCCACCGACCTCCTGGTCGTGAACCCCGTACCTACGATGACCGGAATCACCCTGTCGTCCCCCGTCATCGATGTCGGTGGTCAGGTCACGGTCGCTGCGACGGTCGTGGGCGGAACGCCGCCCTACGAGTACATCGTCACGGCGCCGTTGGACACCTGCGACGATATCGCTAACGCGGAGTGGCGCTGCACGGCGACGAGTTCCGGGGAGCAGTTGGTGGTGGTGTCGGTGACCGACGCGGTCGGCGTCACGATCTCCACCTCCGAGTACTCCGAAGTGAATCCTCTCCCCCGGGTCACGGGATTCGTCGCGGATCCCCCGACATTGAGCCTCGGGAACTCGACCGAGTTCCTCGTGACCACAAGCGGGGGGAGCTTGCCACTCGCCTTCAATTTCTCGAATTTGCCACAGGGGTGCTCCACATCCGATACCGCGCAGCTTGTCTGCCGGTCGGCCGAGGTGGGAAACTTCTCCCCGACGGTCACCGTCGAGGACCAGACCGGTGCGACCGCGACGGCCAACACCTCGTTCATCGTGGAAAAGCTCCCGTCCCAGTTGCACGGGGTCTCCACGGCGCCGGGGGTCTCAAACTTCTGGCTCGGGCTCGGGATTGGTGCGACTGGCGGTGGATTGGCAGTTGCCGCGACAGCCGCGATTTTGGTTTCGCGATCCCGTCGAGGTCGACCACCTCGCGGTGCCGGCTAAGCGATACGAGCTCTCGGACTTTCGACCCCACCGTGGGGAAGATGACCCCAGGAGTCGTTGGAATGGGGAACCTCGCCGCCGGCTACGTTTGGCTGGCAATCTCGGTTAGGACCCGTTTTCGAGGCTCGGTCGACCGTCGGCGGGACGAATCGGTGCTGCCTAAATAAATAGGCGAATCCCAGCACGGGCGATTCCTCGCACGATGGCTGCCCTCCCGGGCTCTGCGGCGCTGCTTCCGGCCGCCTACGACGGGCGGTGTGTTCCCGGAGAGCATCTCTGACTCCACTCGAACCATCGCTCAGCGCCTGGCTCATGATGGGGAGTCGTCAGAATTGACCGGCGGAGGCGTGAAGCAACTTTCCCCCTCCTCCGACTGGTGGGCACGCACGAGTGCCTGCGGTGGTGGGCGCCGCCCTCGACCCAACCACACGGTCGTGGCAAGGACTCCAACAAGCCCCGAACCGAGCGCGAGGAAAGCCAACCCGGCGAGCGCTCCAATCGAAAGAACAGGGCCAGCCACCTCCTGCGGATTCGTCCCTTTAGTTGGAACTACCTGCAGGAGTACCGTCCGATTCAGCTCTCGCCCGCCGCCGTCGCGGACGGCGAGGCTCATGGTGTAGTTACCTACGGAGGTCGGCGTGCAGACAAACGAGCCTTCGGGGTGAGGGCCGCAACCCGGGGGGAGGCCGGCAAACGATTCGCTGAGGGGATCGACCGCTCCGGAAACATTTGCGAAGACCGTGACAGCCTCTCCCAGATGGGCCGTACCCGGAACAGCCCTCAACGAGACCTCGAGAGTCGGGAAAGGGAGAACGGTTAGGGCGAGCGAGTCCGACGCCATGGCCCCGGTAGAATCCGACACCGAGGCGATGACCACGAAGAACTCCGCCTCGGTAACGCGACAAGTGAGGGTGGGCGCGTCGACGGTGGGGCAGCCCGCCGGTAGCCCCTGAAAAGCGAACCCCAACGGGCTTGCGCCGCCTGTGGTGATGACCGAGAGTGCGAACGAGGAGTTCGGGTAGATCGTCGAAGGGGTGGCCGCGAATGCGAGGATCTGCGGGACGGGCGATACCACCACCCTCGTGGAGGTCTCCGCCCTTCCACCTACGGAGTCGTTCACGATGACGGTCGGGAGGAACACGCCAGTACTGGCAGGGGCGCAGCTAACCTCGGGGTAGTCCTGGTTCACGCACCCCGGGGGAAGCCCGAGATAATTGTAGGTGAACGGGGGAATCCCCCCGGACGTCGTGACGTTGAGAATCAGCGCCTGGCCGACGTCCAGCGCCGTCGGGGACGCCGAGAATGCCGTGGCGGTTGGCGGAGGCAGCACACTGACGCGGAGATTCCCCCAGGCCGGGTAGCCGGCCGCGTCTGTGAGGTTGACGCCCCAGCCGAACGTCCCCGGGCGGGAAAACGAGCAGGTGACTACGGGGGAGTCCGCAGGAACGCAGCCCGGGGGCAAGGTGGACCCGCCAAAGTCGAATGGCGCGGTTCCGTTCACGACGGAGGCGACGAGCGTGATTGGGACTTCGGGCTCCGTCGAGTTGCGGTCGGCCCGAAGCGAGGCAATCTGGGGCGAGTTGGCGAGCACGGAGACGGTTCCATTGTTCTGGTCGAACACGTCGATTTGATTCGAGATTGGCGCGAACGCGAGCCCGTCGGGCCCGGACGATACAGGGAGAGAGCCGGGAATGCGTGCTTCGGCTGAGGTGGCGATGAGGTCCACGGTGCCGGCAGCGTAGCTGGCGACATACAGAATCCCGGCAGACGCGTCGAGGGCGAGAGCGTCGGGGCCCTTGTCGGTGGAAACGGACCCAACGACGCGAAGCGATGAGGCATTGAGGAGAGTTACATTTGAGGAGCCCGAGCAAGCGATGTAGAGCACACCGTTCGCGGGATCATACTCGAGCGCCTCCGGCACGGAGCCGACGGGGATCCACGAGCCCAGTCCGAGGCCGGAACTCGTGTTGATGATGGAAATGTTCGAACGGTCATAGAGGGCAACGAAGAGACGGTGGTCGACCGGGTCGAACGCGAGGGCGTACGGCGAGGATCCATTGCCATAGCCCTGGACATAGGAAATCGCGAGGGTCGACTCCTTGATCGCCCACACTGCATGGTCGAAAAGGCTTGCGATGTAGACCACATGCGCACCGGGATCGACGGCGATTCCCTCAGGCCCTTGGCCAACGGGAACGGAGAGGTTGACGACTGTGTTGCTGGAGTCGTTAATCACGGAGACGGAGTTCGAACAGAAGTTTGTGACGAATAGTCGGTGGAGCGAGGGGTCAATCCCGACTTGTCGAGGTCCCGCGCCGACCGGGATGCTCCCACGGATCGAAGGTCGGGGAGCCGGGTCGACCAGGGTTACGGACCCGGGTCCGCCGCAATCATTGCTCGGATCGCTTGTGGCGACGTAGACGAGGCCGCTGTTGGGGTCGTAGGTGCCAGAATAGTAATGCACGGCGAGAGGGAGTGAACCGTTCAGGATGCTGTCGTTGGCGCCGTCGATGATCGCTACCCCGTCGGTCGAGTTGGCAGTGGTGCCGAAGGCGAACAACCGGTGGGTGCTCGGGGCGTATGCAATCGGGGACGGAGCCGAACCCGCGGTGGAGATCTCGCGCAAGTAAGCGTTCGTCGTGGCATCGAGGACCGCAACACCGGATCCGTCGAGGCGTCCGGCCGGCGCGGCGTACACCTCATTCGTTGCCGGATTAAACGCGAGCGAGTCCGCCCGGCTCCCGCCAGGCGCGAGCGTGCCATTCGTGGAAAGCAACCGGTTCGTGGTGGCATTGATGAACGCGATGTTGGCGCCGCCAGCGACGACCATGGTTCCGTCCGCCGGATCGTAGATGGAATCCGTGGGGGAGAATCCGTTGGCCAAAGGGTAGATTGTATGATCAACCGTCAAAGAAGACGCATTCACCACAAGGACTTCTCGGTTCACGGAAACGGTCAAGTAGAGTGTGTTCGAAAGTGGATCCCAAGCGACTGACGACGCGCCATGGACCGCTTTCGACTCGACCACTTGCAGCGTTGTGGAGTTTATCACCGTGACCAACCCCGTCGTGTAGCCAACTGCGTAGACGAAACCGGTGTCGGCGTCGTAGGCGATGGCTCGCGGACCGTCGGCCAGGGGATAGCTGCGGACCAAGGCGTCCGACGAGAGGTTGATGACGACGATACTACCCGCAAGGTTCGCGACCCAAAGCGTGTCATGGACCGGGTCGATCGCGAAGGCGGAAGGCTCAGAACCATGGGTCGTCGGGTCATCGGGAACGTACGCGATCTCCTTGGCGGTCGACGGGTTTAGGGCGTAGACCTCGTTCGATGCGCCGGTCAAGAGTTGGTTCGATTGCGGATCGTAGATGGCAGCTCCGGGGGACCCCGGCGGCCAGGCACTATCCCGACCCTGAACGAGAGTGTCATTCAGGGGTTCGATGGTGTATCCCACTCGATCCGGGGCGGAAAGCACGCCTGGGTTCGCCGATTGGCGAATCAAGGGAGGCGGTGGCGAAAGTTCGTGGCCCGGACCCAGAACCCGCGCCGATAAGAGTCCGGGTAAGGGAGCGCCCAAGTCCGTAGTGGCCGGCGGGCCTACAGCAGATGCGGCGAACGACGACGAAACGACTGCGGCCCATACGACGACGGCCAAGATCCAGTGGGGGGGACCGCGGTGGGATGGCCCAAAGGATTGGACATGATTGGGTCGAGGGCGGGAAACGGCGGGCAGGGCCGTTCCTTCCGGATTCCCCCACTCGGTCTTCGACCCCAGCCTCCAGGAGATCGAGACTGGTCCTAAAGCGATCGTCAACGTACTCTCCTACTTCGACCACCGGGCGCGGGCGGTTCAGCACCTACCCCCGCACACCTAAGTCGGCGCTGCGGATTGTTAGTCGGGTTGAGGGATTGCGACTGCGCACGCATACTTCTGCCCCTGCGACCGACTGGTCGGTGAGGATCACTTCCTGAACGCCAATGAAGTGGTCGTCTTGACGTCAGCGACCGAGCTCCGTGTGCCGCGACGGCCACACCCCTTAGAGTAACTCGGCCCGGACCGAACCCGCTTGGAAGCTTCGTCCTAGCAGGCTCGAGCAGCCCGGGGAACAG
>JAKIVT010000091.1 GCA_022750415.1 Thermoplasmata archaeon | reverse complement strand
GGCGCGGGGGATCGAGGCCGTCGGCGTCGATGCGGCGCCCACCGCGATCGAGCGCGCCCAGGCCAAGGCGAGCGCGCGGGGCCTCCCGGTCCGGTTCGAGGTGGCCGATGCGTTGCACCTCGAGACCCTCGGCCGGACGTTCGCGACCGCGCTCGACGTCGGGCTCTTCCACGTGTTCGACGATGCCGAGCGAGTCGAGTACACGAAGAGCCTCGCCGGGGTTCTCCGCCCCGGCGGCCACGCCTACGTGTTGTGCTTCAGCGATGCGGAGCCCGACTGGGGCGGCCCGCGACGGGTTCGGGGCGAGGAGATTCCCGGGGCGTTCGAGAAATTCTTCGAGATCCTCGACGTCCAACGGGCGAAATTCGACACGGTTCGCGCGGAGGGCGCGGCGGAGGCGTGGCGCATCTCGCTCCGGCGCCGGCCGTCGTGACCTTCAGGCCGGTGGGGCCGACCCGAGCTGCTCGGTCAAGAACTCGGCCACCCGCCCGTAGGCTCGCTCCCGGTTCCCGCGGCCGACGATGCCGTGACCCTCGTCCTCGAACATCAGCAACTCGACCGTTCGTCCGAGCGACTTCATCGTGGCGACCATCTGCTCGGCCTCACGGGCGGGGACCCGAGGGTCGTTCCGTCCGTGGATGACCAGGAGCGGCGCGGTGATCTTCTCGGCATGGTGGATGGGCGAGATCGAGGTGAGAAACTCCCGGTCGACGTCGAGCCGGCCGTACTCGGCCTCCCGGACCGCACGCCTCCATGGGCCCGTCTCCTCGAGGAACGTGACGAAGTTGGCGATCCCGACGATGTCGACCCCGGCGCCGAACAGTTCGGGATACGTCGAGAGCGCCGAGAGCACCATGAATCCCCCGTAGCTCCCGCCCATCACCGCGACCCGGCCCTTCTCGGCGTGACCGCGGGCGACCAGGTGCCCGACGAGGTCGCGGAGGTCGCGCACGCTGTCCATCCGCTTCCGGACGTCGTCGAGGTGCACGAACGATCGGCCGTACCCGAGGGACCCCCGGACGTTCGGGGCGACCACCCGCCACCCTTCCGTCACCAGGAACTGACGGAACCGGTTGAGCGAAGGTCGGGCCTGGCTCTCCGGTCCCCCGTGAACCTCGATGATGGTACCCTTCGCCCGGGCCGTCGGCTCATACTCCCAGTACGGCACGGCCACGCGGTCTACGGCCACGGCCGTCCCGAGCTTCGGTTCCGCGATGACCGAGGGAACCGGATGCGGTGAGGAAGTCAATCGGCGGGGCTTGCCGGTTTCGACCGAGCGCCGGTACACCTCCACCCCTTCGACGGAGGAGAGGTCGTGGGCGAACGCAGTTCCGTCGGGGAACCAGGAGACGTTCGCGACGACCCCACGTGGGGAGGTCGGTAAGGGTCGGTCCTCGGCGGTGACCGGGTCGAAGAGGTGGAGCTCGGTCCACCCGTCGCGGTTCACGCCGACGAGGATCCGCTTTCCATCCGGGCTCGGTTCGACAACCTCCACGTCCCCCGGGTAGTCCCGCAGGAACTCGTGACCCGGACGGCCGGGCCGATAGCGCAGGAGCGCGGCCCGCTCCCGGCCTGGATTCCCCCCGGCGTACACCGCTCCCTCGGTAAGCGCCGCCTGGTAGATCGTCTCCTCGCCGACGTGGGGGTTCAGGTGGGTGGTCGACTCCCCGTCGAGCAAGAGGAGGTCCACGTCGAGGTTCGTGTTCTGTCGGGCGACCAGCACTCGGGATCCGTGAACCGAAACGACGTCGTGGAGCGCATCGCCCTGGAGGAGCCGCCGGGGCGGCGAGGACGAATCCACCATCATCTCGTACACGTCGAAGAACTTCGGGTCTCTCGCGTTGGAGGTGTACAAGTAGCGGGTCCCGTCGTCGCTCCAAACCCCGGGGGAGTGGATCACGTTCGGAGACGCGGTGAGGGCCCGCAGCGTCGGGCGTGACGCATCGATGCCTTCCAGGAGGCCGAGCTGCCAGTGCTCGTTCCCCCCCGCGTCAACGGCGACGACCGCTCGGGCCGCTGTCGGCGAGGCGTGGATGGTCCCGACCCGTTGCCCGTCCGGCGAGATCGGGATGGCCTTCCCGCCCCCCATCGGCACCCGGTAGGCCTGCGGAAGCTCCCCGGGGTCGGCGAGGAAGGTGACGGTCTCCCCGTCGTGGAGGACGGAAGGGTGGTACGACGCCGAGACGTCGAACCACGCCTTTAGCCGGCCGGCGAGCGTCGAGGGTGCGTTCGGCGACGCCATCGACGGCTCCGAGGCGGACCGGGGCATAAGGCCGGGGTTCGTGTCGCGCTCGGACGGCCCTCCACCGTCCGATAGTGGACGAATTAAGGTGCGGGTGCTCGGACGGCCGATGCACCGCCACCAGGGAGTCGGCCGCGCGGAGGCGGAATTCGACCGGGAAGCCTCTGGGTACGACCGGGCCGCCACCCAGACGATGCCGGGGTACGACGAGCTCCACCAGACCCTGGTTTGGGGAATCCCGTTCTCGCCGACGCGGAAGTTCCGCGTCCTCGAACTGGGGATCGGCACGGGAACCCTCTCGATGCGCCTGCTGGCGAGGTACTCGCACGCCGAGCTCGTCGGGGTCGACCTCTCCAAACGGATGATCGCCCTTTCCAAGACGAAGACCCGCCGATACAGGGAGCGTGTCGCCCTCGTCCAGGGCGACCTCTCGGACTTTCCGACCGACGCGCCGTACGACGCCGTGGTCTCCTCGCTGGCGATTCATCACTTGGAGAACGCGGAGAAGTGGGCGTTGTTCCGCAAGATTCGGAAGGCGCTCGCGCCTGGTGGATACTTTGGCGATGCGGACGACCACCTGCCGGAGGATCCGGTCTTTGACTCCCGGTTCGGCCAAGTCGCCCAAGAACTGATGGGTTCGGCCCAGCCCGGAGCCCTCCAGAAGGCGTGGCACGAGCACGAGCGGTTCGACCACCCGTGCACGCTGTCCGACGAGCTCGTCCACCTCGAGAAGGCGGGCTTCGCCCACGTGGACGTGCCGTGGCGGTTCTTCGGCCAGGCCGTCGTGTGGGCCTACCGGTAGCCGGCGCGCCACTCCGACCAAAAGGGTTTTCATAGCCGGCCGACCTCGCTCGGCCGCGGCCGGGATGGGGTAGCTTGGCCTATCCTGGGGGACTGTGGATCCCTCGACCCGGGTTCAAACGGGCACGGGGCCAACCCCCGCGCTCGGAAACTCTCGGTCCCGGCCCTACCGGCCCTTTCGGGGTCGGCTCGCGGCGCGGGCCTCGGGCTTCGGCCCGACGGCGGATTTCTTCCCGGGGGCAAAGATCTGTTCGAGGGCTTCGGGGAGCCCGGTCAGCGAGTAGTCGGCCCACTTCGCGCCCCAGCGGCGCAGGTCGTCCGGACTGAGGTTCCAATTGGCGAAGCTCGAGGCCCGGGCGACGGCGATGACTCCCTCGACCGACTGCGCGGCCTCGAGGTCGAACCGGGAGTCCCCGACGAGGACGATCGGGGCGCCCGAGTACCGTCGCCGATACTCGGCGAGGTGCTCGCGCTTGGTGCCCTGACCCGAACCTAGGACATCCTCGAACCAGTACCGGAGCCCTTCCCGCTCCAGGACGAGGTCGGCCATCTCCCGTTCGGCCCCCGTCGAAACCGCCAGCGTCCATTTCGCCGCGGCGAGTCGCTTGAGAAGCTTCGGGATCTCGGGGAACGGCTTCGCGCGGGCGTACGCTTCGGAGATCTTGCGCTGGTGGAACTGTTGCGCGACCGACCGTCGAAGTTCGAGGGGGGCCGCCCCGTAGAGTTGCGACACCTGCGCCTCGAACGGCATTCCGGTCGTGGCGAGGTAGTGCAGTCGCCCTTCCGTCTCCGGAGTGCCGAACGCCTCGAAGAGGACCTTCGCCGCGACCTCGCTGATGGTGGCCATGTCGTCGAGGAGGGTTCCATCGACGTCGAACACCACGGCGCCCCGCTCGATCGTCCGGGCCGCGACGGGGCCTTGGTCGGCGATGACGCCCCGGGAGATTTCCGCGAACTGGGACGTCGCCGAGCCCGCCATGGTGAGCGGGACTTCGCGGTCCGGCCCGGCCATCGGAAGTTCGGACCGCTCCTCCGGCGCTTGGTTCGCCATCCCGTCGGGTCGAGCCGGCTCGGCGGATAAGCGGTCCCCGCGGCGGCGGGGAACGCTCTTTTGGGGCGCCACGCCTCCCTCGCCGGTCGGAGGGCCCCATGCATCCGAGTCGCGCGATCCACGGTCGACGCTCGCTCCTGCTCTCCGGACGCCGGATCATCCTCGGAATCTCCGGGTCGATCGCGGCCGTCGAGACCGTCCGGATCGTCCGCGAGCTGATACGCCACGGGGCCGATGTCCGGGCCGTCCTGAGCCCGGAGGCGACCCGGATCGTCAGCGAGGAAGCCCTCGCATTCGCGACCGGCCATCCGCCGGTCGTGCGACTCACCGGTGACGTCGAGCACGTCACGCTGCTCGGACCCGGGGAGGACCGGGCGGACCTCCTGTTGATCGCCCCGGCGACGGCGAACACGATCTCGAAGATCGCGCATGGCATCGACGACACCGCCGTCACGTCGTGCGCCTCCGTGGCCCTCGGCGGCGGAGTTCCCATTCTGCTTGCTCCGGCGATGCACGCCCACATGGGCCAGAATCCCGCGGTCCGCGAGAATTTGGAGCGGCTGGTCTCCTGGGGGGTCGGGATCATCCGGTCGGAAGCCTCGGAGGGAGAGGAGAAACTCGCTTCGCCGGAGGAGGTCGCCGCCGCGGTACTGCATCGCCTCGCCCGCGGGCCCTGGAAGGGCCGAAAGGTCGTTGTCATCGGGGGGGCGAGCCGGGAATCGATCGACGACGTCCGGTCGATTACGAACGAGAGCTCCGGCGAGACCGCGGTCCAGCTTGCCACGCAAGCCCACTATCGGGGGGCCGACGTCGAGCTGTGGGCCGGCGCCCTCCAGGTTCCTGTCCCCTCGTTCGTCCCCGTCCATTCCTGGCGGAGCGTCGCCGACCTGCGGGCGCGACTGGACGCCGACCCGGCGACCCTCGCGAACGCGGATGCGGTCCTGGTTCCGGCGGCGCTTTCGGATTACACCCTCGAGCGCCGAGCCGGGAAGCTTCCCTCGCGGGGGAGCACCACCCTCCAGCTGGAGCTCACGCCGGCGCCCAAGGTCCTTCCGGAGCTGCGCCGCCGCATCCCTCCCCCGCACCGGCTGATCGGGTTCAAGCTCGAATCGGGGCTCGAGAGTCGGGCCCTCGAGGCGAGCGCCCGTCACTTGCTCCAGGACGTCGGACTCGATTGGGTGGTCGCGAACGACGCGAAGGTGCTGGCCCGAACCGAGACTCGCTTGGCGCTCGTTGGGCCCACCGGTCCCGCCCAGTGGTTTTCCGGATCGAAAGGAGAGGTCGCTGGACGTCTCCTGGACGCCATAGGGAGCTTGCTGACCCAGCCGAAACGAAGGCCCCGAAACCGCGCCTCAGCCCCGTCGGGGGCACGTCACCGGCCGACGGCGCCGCGGCGGGTCCGCCGTCGGCGGGCGTAGGCCATTCCGGCCGCCGGACGCATTATTAGGTGGCCGGGCTCGCCGACCCTGAGAGGGAGTCGATGGTCAAGCTCGCGGAGTGGAGAGGCAAGGAGATCTTTCGGAAGTACGGAGTTCCCCTGCCGCGAGGCCAGGTCGTCCGGTCCCCCGCTGAGGTCGCGGCCGCTCTCCAGTCCGCCGGGATCCCCCTCCCCTGCGTGATCAAGGCCCAGGTCCTCGCCGGCGGACGAGGGAAGGGAGGCGCAGTTCGGTTCGCATCGACCGTCGCGGAGGCCGAAGAAGCGACCCGGGCCATCCTCGCCCTCGAGTTCAAGGGCGAGAAGGTCCGAGAGGTCCTAATCGAGGAGAAACTCCCGATCGCCCGCGAACTGTACGTCTCGCTCACGCTCGACCGCAGCCGGCGACTTCCCCTCGCGATGGCGAGCGGCCAGGGGGGCGTGGAGATTGAGACGGTCGACGAATCGGCCATCACGCGTGTTCTGATCGACCCGTTCCCCGGTCTGGTCGGCTACGAGCGCCGACGGCTCGTGCAAGCGTTCGGAGTCACCGGGCCCGTCGCCAAATCGGTCGACGACCTGTTGGGTCGCCTCTGGCGAATCTTCGTCGAAGAAGACGCGGAGCTCGTCGAGATCAACCCGCTCGCGGTCGTGGGAGACCGCGTTGTGGCGCTGGACGCGAAGGTCATCATCGAAGACGACGCCGCATTCCGCCACCCGGAGTTCGGCGACGTCCGCGACGACCGGACCCCGCTCGAGGAGATCGCGCGGGAGAAGGAGATCGCGTTCGTCCAGCTCGACGGCAACATCGGCGTGATCGCC
>JAKIVT010000090.1 GCA_022750415.1 Thermoplasmata archaeon | reverse complement strand
TGGGGATTCGTCACCACCGACCGCTCGGGCGGGCGAGGCCGGGTCCGCCTCACCACCCAGGGGCAGCTCGCTTTGACCCTGTTCGGGAAGGCGGGCGAGGCCCCGTCCTTCCGCTCTTTAACCAGTTTAACCAGAAAGTAGCCTAATAGCCGGCCGGCGTCGGGGAATTCGTGGACTCGGTCGAGGCGGTCGCGCGGGCGGTCGGGGCCGCTCCTCCGAGTCTGGACCAGACGCTGCGGGTGTCTCAGGCGGCCTACGGGCCGCGACCGAAGCAGCGGGCGCCGGTCCGACCGGGACCCTCGGGTCCCGGCCCGCGCCCCGGGCCGATGCACCCGGGGCCGGGGGCGCAACGACCGGGGTTCTGACCGCTCCGACCCGCGCTGGCGGCGCTCGATGCACCGTACCGCGACCTCCCGCATCGATTCATGAGGCGCGGCGACGTCCCGTCCCCGATGATCGCCCTTGCCGATGTGGCTGTTGTGGTCTCGAACGCGAAATCGTCCGCCAAGTGGTGGAAAAAGAACCTCGGATTCCCCTCCTTGAACCTCGGAGGGTCCGGGCACGCGACCCTCGTCGCCCCGCCGGGAGACCGGTTCGTTCTCCACCTGTGCGAGGGGTTCGCTCCCGTCGAAGCCGGCGACACGGGCATCGCGTTTGTGACCGACGGCATGGACGCGCTGGTAGCGCGCATGCGGAAGGGCGCGGTCGATTTCCCAGTCCCGCCCAAGAAGGAAGCATGGGGGGCCATGGCGAAATTCGCCGACCCCGATGGGAACATCTTCTGGCTCCTCGAGGTCCCGACGGCCATGGTCCGCTCGACCCTCCGTTCCCGCGCCCCGGACCGGACGCGAGCCGGGCCCAAGCGCCGGGCACCGGCGCGAAAGGGGTAGTCCCTCGACCGGGGGATTCCTCCTCGGGGTATCCGGAAGCGACCGGCTGGGCCGCCCGCTCCGCCCGGTGGGAGGGGTCCGCTGTCGGGGACGACCTGGCTCGACCGCCTTAGCCGAAATTGACCGAGACGAGCTTGACGTCCGTCATCTCTTCCATGGCGTACCGCAACCCCTCGCGTCCGATCCCGCTCTCCTTCACGCCCCCGAATGGGAGCGCATCCCAGCGGAGGTTCGTCGGGTCGTTGAGATGGACTCCGCCGGCGCGCAGCCGTTTCGCGAGCCGGAAGGCGCGCCTCAGGTCGTTCGTGTACACCGCCGCCTGCAACCCGTACGGCGTTCCGTTCGCCATCCGGATCGCGTCGTCGTCGGTGCCGAATCGAAGGATCGGCACGACCGGTCCGAACGGCTCCTCTTGCGCCAGACGCGCCGTCGGAGGGACCCGGTCGACGACGGTCGGAGCGTAGTAGAACCCGCCGCCCCCGCCGGTCCACCGGGCGCCGCCGGCGAGGACCGTCGCCGACTTCGCCTTCGCGTCCGCCACGAACCCGTCCAACCGGTCGAGCGAAGCGGCGTCGATGACGGGCCCGACCTGGGTCGATTCCTCCAGCGCCGGGCCGACCCGAAGCTGCTTCGCGGCGTCGGCGAACGCCTTCGCGAACGCGTCGGCCACGCTCTCGTGGACGAGGATCCGCTTCGAGGCTGTGCAGACCTGACCGGCGTACGCAAACGCCCCCCGGATCGCGGCCGGGACGACGACGTCGAGAGGGGCGTCCTCGAGCACGATGAGCGGGTCGACCCCTCCAAGTTCGAGGAGGACCCGCTTCGCGTGGCGGCCGGCCCGCTCGGCGATCCCCTTGCCGACTTCCGTCGACCCGGTGAAGGTGATGAACCGGGTCGACGGATGCTCGATGAGCGCATTCCCCACCGCTCCGCCGGGACCGAGCACGACGTTCAGGACGCCCGCCGGTAGACCGGCGGCGTGGGCGTGCTCGGCGAGACGCAGAGCCGTGAATGGTGCGGCGCTCGTGGGCTTGGCGACCACCGGGTTCCCCGCCGCGAGCGCGGGGGCGATCTTGTGACTCAGCAGGTTGAGCGGGAAGTTGAACGGCCCGATCGCGACGACGACGCCGACCGGGTCCCGGAGGGTGAACAGGAGCCGCCGCTCGTTTCCCGGTGGGTGCGAGTAGGCGTCGGCCGGGAACGTCTCGCCGGTCATATGGCGGATCGTGTCGGCCGCGAACTCGAACACCCACCCGGCCCGGTCGGCCTCGACCCGGGCATCGGCGAGCGGTTTCCCGACCTCCCGGGCGATGAGGCGCGCCATGGTTTCCCGGTCGTCCCGCAGCCGGGTGCAGAGATTGTACAGGATCGCGGCCCTCCGGTGGCCGGGTGTCTCCCCCCAGAGTTCCCGGACCGATTCGGCCGACTCGACCGCCATCCGGGCGTCGTCGGAGTTGCCGACGGCCACTTCGCCGAGCGCCGTTCCGGTCGAGGGGTCCACGACCGGAGCGTAGGTGCCGCTCGACGGCGGCCGGCGGGACCCGTCGACCCAGAGGTCGGCCCGCCGGTCGGCCGGGATCCCGTCGTCGGTCATCGGGCGCGCCCCCTTAGCCGGGGTCCCCGTAGACGGTGTAGTGCCAGCTCTTCCGGGCCTGCCCGGTCAGGTCGATGTAGATGTTCTTCGTCACCGTGTAGTCGAGCAGCGAGTCGGTCCCGAGGTCCTTGCCGAACCCGGACTGTTTCATCCCGCCGTGCGGGGTCTCCGAGCCGAGCGGCAGGTGGTCGTTGACCCAGACGTCGCCGAACCGGAGCGCGTTGGCGGCCCGGATCGCCGTGCGGACGTCGTTGGTCCAGACGCTGCCGGCGAGGCCGTAGACCACCGAATTGGCGGTCGCGATCGCCTCGTCGAACGAGCCGAAGGAGAGGACGTCGACCACGGGGCCGAACACCTCCTTCTGGGCGATCTCCATGTCGGCGTGGACGTCGTCGAACACCGTCGGGGCGACGAAGGCGCCCGACGCCAACGCGCCTCCCGGTGCCTCGCCGCCGAGGCGAAGCTTGGCCCCCTCGTTCTTCCCTTCCTCCACGAACCCGAGGACCCGTTTCTGGTGGGAGCGATGGACGAGCGGACCGAGGTCGGTGGACCGGGAGAGCGGGTCCCCGATCCGGAACGTCTTCAGGCGTTCGACGAGCTTCGCCACGAACCGCTCCCGGATCGATTCGTGGACGATCAACCGGGTCGCGGCCGTGCAATCCTGGCCTCCGTTGACGAATCCGCCGATCACCGCCCCCTCGACGGCCGCCTCCAGGTCGGCGTCGGCGAACACCACGAACGGCGCCTTCCCCCCAAGCTCCAGCTGCACCCGCTTGACGGTGGCGCTCGCGGCCTCCATGATCTTCTTGCCGGTCGCGGTGTCCCCGGTCAGGGAGACCAGGTCGACCGACGGGTGGCGCGCGAGTTCGTCGCCCACCTCGCCTCCCGGACCCGTCACGATGTTGAGCGCCCCGGCCGGGAGGCCCGCATCCTGGAACGCCCGCCCGAGCTCGAGCGAGGTGAGCGGGGTCCAGCTTGCCGGCTTCAGCACCACGGTATTGCCGGTGACGAGGGCCGGAGCGATCTTCCAGACCGCCATCATGATCGGATAGTTCCAGGGGGTGACCGACGCCACGACGCCGACGGGCTCGCGGCGGAAGATCGTCGTGCCGTCGCCGGTGAACTCCCCCGGATTTTTTCCGTCGAGCGTCCGGCA
The DNA here is from genome assembly GCA_022750415.1 of Thermoplasmata archaeon. Lineage (GTDB taxonomy): Archaea > Thermoplasmatota > Thermoplasmata > Lutacidiplasmatales > UBA184 > Lutacidiplasma. The sequence goes on along the minus strand of JAKIVT010000090.1, from coordinate 2,732 downwards.
GGCGCCAGCGTAGAACACGAGGTTGTCGATCGCGAAGGGGAGGTCGGCGTCGGCCGCTTGCTTGATCGTTTTCCCCTGGTTGTGGCTCTCGAGCTCCGCGATCGCCGGCAGTCGGTCGCCGAGAATCTTGGCCGCCTTCAGGAACACCTCGCCCCGCGCCCGCGGGGGAAGGCGGGGCCACGGACCTTTGTCGAACGCGTCTCGCGCGGCGTCGACCGCGCGCCGGGCGTCTTCCCGGGACCCGAGCGGCACCTCTCCGATCGTCCGCCCATCGAACGGGGCGACCACCGGGGTCGTCCCTCCGCTCCCCGCCGCGACCCACTCCCCCGCGATCAGCATCTTCGCGGCCATGGTACCCTTCGCTCCGTCCGAACGGGGACGGCCTCAAGAGGCTGACGCGGACCGATTCCCCCCGTCCCCCGTGGCAGGGTTTAACAGGGGGAAAGTGCTCGCCGACTCCGGACTTCTCGGGGGTCCGTTCTGTGATTCCGCGAACGCGTAACATCGTCGTGGTGCTAGTCGTCGTCGTCCTGGTCGTCGCGGGCATCGGCGCCTACTTCATCCTGAAGAAATCCTCGACCTCCACCTGCGGTCCGAGCGAGCGGGGGTACATCTGCGTCGACCAGGCCGAGATCCCCGATTCCCTCGACCCGGCCGTGACGTTCTCGACCCCCGGCTGGGCGGCGGTGCAGCAGGTGTACCAGGGGCTCATCAACTACAACGGCTCCTCGGTGACCGACTTTTCGGGCGTCCTCGCCCAGAACTTCACCTCGAACGCCAACCCGGCGAACAACAACACGACGAGCTGGACGTTCACCCTGCGCTCGGGCGTGGTCTTCTCGAACGGAGACCCCTACAACGCCTACGTCCAGTGGTTCAGCCTCTACCGGAGCCTGCTCCTTGCCCAAGGCCCGCAGTTCATTCTGGAGCAGAACTTCTTCTCGACGAACTTCCAGCCGTCGAACCCGCTCTCGTACTACTCGAACATCACGAACGTCACGGCGGCGAACGTCACGCTGTTGAACGACCTCAACACCTGGAACTTTGCCTCCCCCAGCACGAGCGAGGTCGCCCTGATGGAGAGCCCGAACCAGTCGTTCCAGGTGCTGAACTCGGGGATGATCCGCCTGAACCTCGGGTACGGCTACCTCTCGTCCAACTACACCTACCTCTTGGCGTCCCTCTCGGCGCCGAACTCCTACGCCGTCGACCCGACGTGGGTCGAGGCGAACGGCGGGGTGCAGAACAACACCCCGAACGACTACATGCAGTCCCATGCGCTCGGCACGGGACCGTTCGTCCTGAACGGGTACAATGGGATTGGCGGCGGCGGCTACACGCTGACCCCGAACCCGAAGTACTGGGCCGCGGGGGCGTTCACCGCCCAGCCGTGGAACATCAACTTGGCCCAGGCGAACACCTCCGTCGAGGTCGTCTTCCAGGATGCCATCGACATCACCTCGAACGACCTGACGAGGGGCGCCGTGCAGGAGGCATCGTTCGCCTACGCCGGTCCCTCGACGATCCAACAGCTCCAGGGCCACTCGAACGTCGTCGTCCAGCCCCTCCCGACGATCTATGGGGCGACGAGCGGCTCCTGGTGGATGTTCCTCAACCAGTCCCACGCGCCGTTCAACAATCTCTCGGTGCGCGAGGCGATCTCCCACGCGATCAACTACCAGCAGATCATCTCCTCCGCGTTCGGAGGGTACGCGAGCCAGTGGGTGGGACCCGTCCCGCCGTCGTACCCGTACAACAACAACCTCACGGCGAAGTTGCCGTACGAATCGTACAACCTCGCGCTGGCCCAGCAGGAGATTGCGAACTCGCCGTGCGCGAACGACGCCTGCAAATCGATCGTGAACAACTACATGTTCCTCAACACCGGGACCGACTGGGCGGTCGCGACCCAGTACCTGGTCGGGGACCTCGGGGCGATCGGCATCACGATCAACCCGGTGGGCGTGAGCCTCGCCCAGCTCTACCAGGAGCAGGCCAAGGACAAGAACGGCAACTGCGTGACGAATTCCTCGGCGAACGGCGGACCGTTCTACATCGGCCAGGAATTCTACACGTCCGACTACATCTCACCGGACGACTGGACCTCGAACGACGCGGTCACCCTGGGCAGCGCGAACGTCTGCATGGCCGGCTACTCGAACAGCACGGTCGACACCGACGCGGCGGCCGCCTCGAGCGATGCGAACCCGACGGACCTCACGGGGTACTACTCGAACATGACGACGCTGATGTACGACAACTACAGCGCGATCTGGATGGTCGTCCCCACCTCGTTCGGCGTGTACTCGAGCAACCTCCATGGGTTCGTCCAGAACCCGATGGCGAGCGCGGAGCCGTTCGCGATCGGATTCAACACGCAATGGCTTAGCTAGCCGCCCTCCCGCACCCGGGTCGGCGGCAGGGAGTCGGGACCCTGGGCGCCGGAACGGTGGTCGGCGGCACGGTGATGCTGATCGTCGGCCTCGGCCTCACGGTTACCATCATCGGGGCGATCTTCGGCGTTCCCCTGATCCTGCTCGGGATCGTGTTCATCCTCCGTGGGGCCCGGCCGGACCCCCCGCCGGTCGTCTACTACCAACAGCCGCCGCCACCGCTGTACTACGCCCCGCCCCCCGTGGTGGTCAACGGTCAGCAGCCGAGCCAACCGAGCCTGCCGCTCCCTCCCCCGCCGCCCCAGGTGATGTTCCGGTGCCGCTACTGCCAGAGCGTCT
>JAKIVT010000009.1 GCA_022750415.1 Thermoplasmata archaeon | reverse complement strand
GTCGACGGCGAGACGGTCAGCGTCGATGGGGGTCTTGGGAAGGACAATCGGGTGCTCCCGTTCTACAGGACCGCCGCGAACGGAGCGGGATCTGCGACGTCCGGGGCGTAAGTTGGACATGCCGGGGCCTCCGACCACAGCCATGTGCCGGTCACGGCCACGAAGGTGTACGTCAACGTCGGCGTGCCCGAGAAGGCGGCCGAGTACGCTCGGCTCCCCGTCCAGGGGGTCGGCCTCATGCGGATCGAGTTCATTTTCACCGCCCACGTCCGCGACCACCCGCTCGCCCTCCTGAAACAGGGGAAGCGCGAGCAACTGATCGACCGGCTCGTCGAGGGGATCACGAAGGTCTGCCAGGCGTTCCACCCGCGGCCGGTCATCATCCGGACGTCCGACTTCAAGACCAACGAGTACCGCGGGATGCCGGGGGGCGAGGAGTTCGAGCCCCACGAGGAGAATCCGATGATCGGCTGGCGCGGGTGCTCCCGGTACATTTCCCCGATCTACAAACCGGCGTTCCTCTGCGAGCTCGAGGCGATCCAGAAGGTCCGCGTCGAGAAGGGTCTGAAGAACGCCATGGTGATGCTCCCGTTCGTCCGGAACACCTGGGAGCTCGAAGAGATCACCGGGATGATGCGCGACAAGGGGCTCAAGCGCACCCGGGATTTCCAGCTCTACCTTATGGCGGAGGTCCCCTCCACCGTGCTCCTCGCGCGCGAGTTCTCGCAGCACTGCGACGGATTCTCGATCGGCTCGAACGACCTCACGCAACTCGTCCTGGGCGCCGACCGGGATTCGGAAACGCTCGGCCGGATGGGGTACTTCGACGAGCGGGACCCGGCGGTCAAGCGCGCGATCGAGCTGCTGCTCGAGGGGGCGCATGCGGAGGGACGGACGGTCGGGATCTGCGGGCAGGGTCCGAGCGTGTACCCGGAGTTCGCGGAGTTCCTGGTCCGAAAGGGGATCGACTCGATCAGCCTGAACGCCGACACCGTCGTCTCGACCATCCGCACCATCGCGTCCCTCGAGCAGCGGTTGAAGCTCGATGGGCTGCGACGCAGCCCCGCGTGACCGGCTTCCCCATCGGTCGACCCGGAGTCCCGAGACGGCTCCCCTTGGGGTCGCGGTCGGAGGGAACCTCCCTCCTTGGACGGCCGCCGCTGCGCCCCCAAGGACTGGGAGTCTCGGCCGAGTTAGTTAAGCGGTGGAACATCCCGCGAGCCGGGGGCGGCGCGGAATCATGACGGCGCCGGTCACGAGTCGGCCGCCTCGGTCATGTGCCGGACGGCCGTTGCCGGCTCGGTTCGCGGCAACGTCCCTCCGGGGTCGGAGCCGGATCCGGGGTGGGCTCCCCCGCTCCCGAGCGATCGCCGGTCGCTCGCTCTCCCTCTTGCTGGCCACCCTCCTCGTGGTGACGGTACCGACCATCGGTGGGGCCGCGTCCCGTCCTCTCGAGCTCGGGGTCCGCTCCGCCGCCGTCGTCGCTCCACTCCTCGCAGGAACCCTCTCGCTTTCGGCTCCGTCCGGACCCGTGGGGGGGGCCGTCAACGCGACCGGAACGGGGTTTTCCTCCAATGCCTCGATTTCCCTCTCCTTCGCCGGCGTTGCAGTGGCCTGGACGTGCTCGTCGGACCGGAGCGGTGCCTTTCCCGGAACGAGCGGCACCGCATGCGCGTTCACCGTTCCGGCGACCCCGAGAGGCCCGGCGGCCGTGTCGGCCTCCGACGGGTCGACCTCGGCGGCAGCGTCCTTCTGGGTCAATTCGACCTTCTCGCTCGTCCCCCTGAGCGGAGTCGTCGGGGGCGGCGTACGCGGGGTGGGAACCGGGTTCCTCGCGAACTCCCCCATCACCTTCGGGTTCTCGGGGGAGTCGACGATCTCCCGCTGCTCGTCGGACTCGACCGGGAGCTTCCCCGGAACCACCGGATGGCCCTGCGCATTCACGGTTCCCGCGGCCCCTGGGGGGACGGAGATCGTCGCGGCATCGGACGGAGCGAAGATTGTGGGTGGTACTATGGTCGGGGTTTCGCCGTACAGCCTCGCCTACGACCCCGCGCGGCACGAGGTGTTCGTCGCGAACTCCGGCAACACGCTCTGCAACACCCACAACGTGAGCGTCATCTCGGACGCGAACAACTCGGTCGTCGCCACCGTGTCGGTGGGTTGCTCCCCGGCCAGCGTCGCCTACGACGCCGGCCGCAGCGAAGTCTTCGTCGGGAATTTCGAATCGAAGAACGTGAGCGTGATCTCCGATACGAACAACACCGTGGTCGCCACGGTCGCCGTCGGGGACTACCCGCTCGCGATCGCGTACGACCCGGCGTTGGGGGAGGTGTTCGTGGCGAACTCCGGTTCCGGCACCGTGAGCGTGATCTCCGACACGAACAATAGCGTGGTCGCGACCATCTCCGTGGGCGACTATCCCTCCTGTGTCGCCTACGACCCGGGGCAAGCCGAGGTCTTCGTGGCCAATCTCCTCTCGGACAACGTCAGCGTGATCTCCGACGCGAACAACACCGTCGTCGCCTGGGTCGGAGTGGGCACGTACCCGTACGGGCTCGCGTATGACCCCGCTCGCGGCGAGATGTTCGTCGCGGACTTCATGGCGCAGAATGTGAGCGTCATTGCCGATGCGACGAACAATGTGGTCGCCTCGATCCCCGTCGGAGTCGATCCCCACGGCCTCGCGTACGACCCCGGTCTCGGCGAGGTCTTCGTCGCCGACTCCGGCGGAAACAACGTGAGCATCCTCTCGGACGCCACCGATTCGGTGGTCGCGACGCTCGCCGTGGGCGTCTTTCCGGTAGGCGTCGTCTACGATTCCGGCCAGGGGGAGGTGTTCGTGGCGAATGCGGGAGCGAACAACACGACCGTCCTCACCGACGGGGAGCACGCAACGACCCCCTTCACGATCAACTCGACCGTCACCATCCCCACCGCGACCGGCAGCGTCGACGCCGGCCAGACCGTCACGGTCAAAGGCGCCGGCTTCGGGGGCTCGGTGGCCATCGCCACGTTCACGCTCGGCCCGTTTGCGCTTAACTGCACCATGGCCCTTGCCGGCTCCTGCAACGGAGGCAACCTCGGGACGAATTCCTCCGGATCTTTGGTCGCCCGGTTCACGGCCCCCCTCGTGACGGCGTCCGGGTCGTTCAACGTCCGCCTCGTCGACGCCTTGGGCCATACCGCGACGACGGTCGTCACCGTGAACACCGACCCCCAGGCGGGAGCGCCCACCGCCTCCCCGGCCTCCGTAGACGTCGGCCAGCCCGTCACCTTCAGCCCCTCGGCGACCTCCGGCAGTGGCCCGTACACGTTCGTCTGGTCGGGGCTCCCAACCCCGTGTCGCAGTACCTCGGGTTCCGTTCACTGTACTCCGAACACGGTCGGGACCTCCGCAATCTTCGTCCAAGCGACCGACTCGAACGGAATCTCGGCCACCGGCCCGGGCCTGAACTTTACCGTCTCCCCGGACGCGGTGGCGGCCACCCCCGTGAGCAACCGGATTTCGGGTCAGGTGGACGCGGGTCAGAATGCCACGTTCCGGACCAATGCGACCTTCGGAACCGGCGTGTACGTGGACTACTCCTGGAGCGGACTCCCCGGCGGTTGCGGGGGGACCGGGGCGTCCGTCACGTGCTCGGGGCCGGACCTTCCGGCCGGGACCTTCTCCATTTCCGTGGCGGTCACGGATTCGAACAATGACACCTCGCCGGCCAGCGGGTACCTTTCCTTCACCGTGCTCAACGACCCGTCCCTCTCCCCCCCATCCCCCTCGGTGATCTCGGCCGACGTAGGTCAGAACGTGACGTTCACCTCGACGGTCAATCTCGGTTCCGGTGGGTATGGGTTCGCGTGGACGGGCCTTCCCGCCGGTTGCGGCGGGACCACCGACCCGGTGGAATGCCGGGTCTCGGCGGCGGGACAGTACGCGGTCCAGATGGAGGCCACGGATTCGAACAACCGCACCGTGCGGAGCGAAGCGACGGTCTTCACGGTCTACCAGGACCCGACGGCGAACCTCAGCACGGATCGACCCGCCCTCGACGTGGGCCAATCCGTGACCCTTCGGGCGACTCCCGGGCTCGGGTCCGGCGGCTTCGTCGACGTCTGGATGGGAGTTCCCACGGGTTGCACCATCGGAATCGACCTCCTCACGTGCGCTCCCGTCCAATCCGGCTCGTACGAGACCCGCGTCCGGGTGACCGATTCGAATGGGGTCTCGGCCCTCTCGGCCCCGGTGCCGGTGGTCGTGGCCCCCGGCCTTTCCGCCGAACTCTTGGCGAACCCCTCCTCTCCCATCCCCGGGCAATCGGTGTCGTTCGTCGCGAACGGCACCGGCGGGACCGGCGTCCTCGCCTATGCCTGGGAATTCGGCGACGGTTCGAAGGGGCTGGGGCCGACGGTCCGCCACACGTTCGGCGCCGCGGCCACGTACGCGGTCACGGTGTGGGTGAACGACACCGTCGGCGGGTCGGTGGAGCAGTTGGTCAATTTCACGGTCGTGCCGACGACGACCGCCCTCGGACGAGCGTGGGCGGAATTCGGCCCCGTCGTCGTCGTACTCCTCGCCATTGTGGCGGTCGCTGCGAGTGTCCTGCTGGTCCGCCGGCGCGCGCACCGGAGGCCGCCCGCCGACAATTCCGAGCGGGCCGCTCGAGGCCCGGTCCCGGGCGACGGCGTGCCCGAGGCGTCGGGCGACGAACTTCCCGGCTCCTCCGACCCCCCTGCGCCCGACTAACGGGCAGGTCCTCCCCTGGATCGCCGCCGGTCGTGGCGCGGAACCGGTTCAGCCGGCCCCCGCCGGCCGGGGAGGGCGCCAGCGCGGCGGCTGGGGGGGGCCCGGATCGGGGAGGTCGAGCTCGGCCCCGACCGGGAGTTCGTACTCCGCGCACTCTTGCAACACCGCAAACCCAAGCGGCTCGAGGTGCGCGATCGCCCGGGACGAGTCCGTGCCGAGGACGACGGCTTCGCACCGTGCCACCGACGGAAGCGAGAGGGCGTGCGTGACGAGAGCTGTGGCGACCCCCTTCCCGCGGGTCGCGGCGACCGTCCCGATCCCGTGGAGCCCGGCGACGCCCCCGTGCTCATAGACCACGCCGCCGCCCACGGTCCGGCCATCGATCTCGGCGAGGAGAGGGGTGGCGACCTCGTCGGGGTTGGGGTGGTTCCAGAGGACGTCGATCGCTCGCCGGACCTCGCCCTTGCCCCGCGCTTCCGTCCATAGGCCGGCCACGAGGTCTAGGTCGTCTTCCCCGGCCGTCCGGACCGTTGCCCCACCCTTCCGAACGGGGTGCCGTTCGGGACGGGCCCAGAGGACCGTGTACGGCTCCAAGCGCCGGGTGAACGAAAACCTTCGAAGCCCGTCGTGGATGTGCGGCGGAACCGGGACGGGGACTCGGAACGACGGGCGGAGCGCTCGTTGGAAGTAGTGGTCGAGGGCGCGCTCGAAGAAGGAGGTCTGGCGGTCGGCCCCGACCGGACCGGTGAGGACGAAATTGAATCGCGGAACGGGGATCCGCTCGTGGGTGACGAACGCTGCGCCGGCGACGTCGTACGAGAATCCCCCGAGCGCCAGGACGAACGCCCGGTCGAACGCCAACGCGCGGTCGGCAAATCGTAGGCTTGGGGCCGGCCGTTCCATCCGTCGGCCGACCCGTCGGTCGGTACTTCAACCCTCCGCGAGGTCAGGGGCTGGGCGCCGGCTTACGGACCATCCCGAAGACCTTGGTCCGCCCGACCAGGACGACCGGAGGGATGCGCCACCGTCGGCACGCATCGATGAACGCATACGAGGAATCGATGTCGTCGGAGAGGAAGAGGCCGCCGGGGCGGAGGGCCGCCCAGCCAAGTCGGTACTCGGCCCGTTGCCACCGGTAGGTGTGCCGACTGTCGTGGAGGAACACGTCGATGGCGCCGACATTCCGCACCGCGCGCTCGAGGGCGGGGATCGTCGGTCGGATGACGCGCAGCTCCCATCGGTCGCGGAGGGACGTGGGGACGAGGTCTCCCACGTCGGGCGACACCTCGGTGCTCACGAGCCGGCCGCGACCGTTTTGGGCCATGGCCGAGAGGACCGCCCTCGTCGACAGTCCGTGATGGACCCCGGTCTCGAGCATCGTTTCGGGGCGGAGTCGGCGCACGACGAGGTAGAGCAGCTTCGCGTGCAGGTCCTCCACGGTCCATCGGAGCGGGTCGACCGTTCCGGTGCGAGGGCTCGACGCGGGAGGGTCGAGGGCATCGTACTCGCCGGCCCAGCGCGCGAGGTCTTCGTCCGGGATCTCGACGACCGCGCGAACGGCTCGGTCAACCTCCGTCGTTTGGAGGCTCGCCATCCGAGCGAACCGGTCGAGCGTCGGGCGGGCCACGAGCCGTAGGACCTCCCGGATGAACCGGTGGCCGGCGATCGTCGCGACCATCCCGACGTCCCGGCCGCCCCATGGATCGCTCCTCGGCTCGGACCACTTCGGCTGGTTGGAACCCGCGTCGGGCCTGATTGGGCCCTCTCTTCGGGGCGTACCGGTCGACTCGGACCTCAGGGATTTCTCCATCGGCGAGTCCGGGCCTCCTCCCGCCCATCCGAGGGGGCGCGACGCATCAAGCTACCCTAGGAGGTTGGGTTTGCCCCCGCGTTCCCAGGGAACCACGACCTCGAAGGGGCGCGGCGGGGTCCGAAACTCTTCGGTCCCCCGTAGAACGTCTAATATCGTGGGCAGGCTCCCGCCGACCTCGAGGGAGTGTCCCCCTCCGAGGTCCGAAGAATGGTGAGGCCGGCGGTGGCGCCGCCGATGGTCGTGGCGGTGCTCGGCGCCGGCAACATGGGAAGTGGAATCGCCCAGGCCGCGGCGCAAGCCGGCTACCAGGTCCGACTCCGAGACCTCAACGACGGGCTCCTCGCGCGGGGGCGCTCGCTGATCGAGAAGACCCTCGACGGGGCCATTCAACGCAAGAAGTCGACGCCTCAGAAGAAGGCCGACGTCCTCTCCCGGATCGAATTCACCACCGACCTGGCCCACGCCGTCGGGGATGCCGGTATCGTCATCGAGGCCGTCTTCGAGGAGGAGACCGTCAAGCGGGAGCTGTTCCGCGACGTCGCCGCTCATCTGCGCCCAGACGCCATCGTGGCCACGAACACCTCGTCGCTCTCGGTGACCCGCCTCGCGGAAGGGTTCCCCGACCCGAGCCGATTCGCCGGACTCCACTTCTTCTTCCCGGCGGCCGTCAACAAACTCCTCGAGGTCGTCGGAGGCGCCGAGACCGACGAGGCGACGCTGGTCCGGTTGGAGCAGTTCGGCTACCGTCTGAAGAAGGTCCCGATCCGAGTCCGGGACGCCGCCGGGTTCGCGGTCAACCGGTACTTTGTGCCCTACCTCAACGAGGCGGCCCGAATGGCGGGCGAGGGAGTCGCCTCGCTCGCCACGATCGAGGAGGTCGGTCGCGAGGTGTTCGGCGCGACCCTCGGCCCCTTCGAGTTGATGAACGTCACCGGAATCCCGATCGCCCACCATTCGATGGGCTCCCTCGAGAAGGCGTTCGGCCGGGCGTACGCGCCGTCGGCGGGGCTCGTCACCCAGTTCGGGAAGGGGCAGCCGTGGGCATGGCGCGACACGGTCGTCGAGCCGGAGAAGAAGGGGATCGTGCGGGACCGGTTCCTCGGGCTCGTCCTCGGGATCGCGACCCGTCTCGTCGAGGAGGGGGTCGCCTCCGCCGAGGCGACCGACCGCGGCGCCGTCGTTGGGCTCCGCTGGAAGCGCGGGCCGTTCGCGCTCCTCAACGAGCTCGGGCTCCGGCCGGCGCTCGTCACCGTCGAGGTGTACGCCGCCCAGTGGGGCGAGGCGTTCCCCGTCTCCCGCGACTTCAGCGACCGGGCGCGCCGGGGCGACCGGAGCTGGCCCCTTCGACTGGTCCGGGTCGAGAAGGAAGGACCCGTCGCCTGGGTGCTCCTCGACCGGCCCGAGGTCCTCAACTCGCTCAACTCCGAGGTACTCGCGCAACTCGACCGCGCCTTCGTCGACCTCGAGGTCGACCGGGAGGTTCGGTGCGTCGTCCTCGCCGGATCCGGCCCGGTCTTCGCGGCGGGGGCCGACATCGGCGAGATGGCGAAGAAGGACCTGGCCGACGGCCGCGCGTTCGGTTTCGCCGGGCAGGCGGTCTGCAAGCGGATCGAGGAGTTCCGCGCCCCGGTGGTCGCCCTCGTCGAAGGGTACGCCCTCGGCGGGGGACTGGAGCTCGCCCTCGCCGCCGATTTCATCGTCGCCGCCGAGGGCGCTCAGCTGGGGCTGCCCGAAACGACGGTCGGAATTCACCCCGGCTTCGGGGGTGCGAGCCGGCTGACCCGCCTCATCGGGCGGGCCCGAACGAAGCTCCTCATTTTCACCGGCGTTCCGGTCTCTGCCGAGGAGGCCGCGCGCCTCGGTTTCGTGGTTCGCACGTACCCGGCCGACCGGATCCGAGAGGAGGTCGCCCTGCTCGCGGCGATGATTTCGGAGCGCGCTCCACTGGCCGTCGCCTGGGCGAAGGCGGTGGTCAACCGCGGCGCGGACTCCACCCTGGATTCCTCGCTGCGGCTCGAGGGCGAGTCGGCCGGTCACACGTTCGGGACCTCGGACCGGACCGAAGGGATGAACGCCTTCCTCGAGCGACGGAAGCCGAAGTTCGAGGGCCGCTAAGGCGGTCGGGGCGCGCGGGGCCAGAGTCGGCCGGCCGCGGTCCGGAGCATGAGCTCGTTCGGCCCGTGCGCCAGCGCCCCGCTCCGGACGTCTCGCCAGCGACGCTCGTGGGGAAGGGCGCTCGAGTAGCCGCGGCCCCCGTGGAATTGGACGGCGTGGTCGATCGCCGCGAGGGCGACGGTCGTCGCCATCCGCTTCGCGAGCGCGGCCTCCGCGGCGACGTCCTCCCCCGCCTCGAGTCGGACCAGCGAGCGCTCGACGTAGAGCCACGTGGCGTCGAGCCGGGCCCAGTCGTCGGCGATAGGGAATCCCACCGCCTGGTGCGCATGGAGCGGGCGTCCGAAGGTCGCGCGTGTCCCCGCGTACTCGACCACGTCGTCGAACGACGAACGGCCGACTCCGAGATAGATCACCGCGAGGAAGAGTCGATCGCGCGTCAATTCGCCCTTCAGAAGGTCGAGCGCGCCTCCCTCCGGCCCGATCCGGTGTCCGACGGGTACTCGAACGCCGGCATACCGAACGGTCCCCCGCCGCATCCACCGCTCCCCCAGGTCGGGGGGCGAGAGCGTCCGCTCGATCCCCTCGAGTCCTTGGGGCACGAGGAAGGCCGAGACGGCGTCCTCCCTGACCTTCGCGTAGACGATCGCGGCGTCCGCGTCGACGGCGAACGCGGCTTCCGACTTCGTTCCGTCGAGGATGTACTCCTCCCCCGAGCGGGTTGCGCGCATCGCGAGCCCGCCGATGTCGGAGCCGGCGCCCGGCTCGGTCACGTGGTTCCCGACGAGCCGTTGCCCCGTCAGGAGCGGGTCGAAGAACTCGGACCGGAGGGAATCGGAGCCGTGCTCCGCGAGGAGGCTACAGAACTCGGGCTGCATCGAGAGCTTGGCAAACGTCGTCCCCGACCGGTACGCCAACGCGTGGAGCGTTGTCGCCGCGTCGCGCAGCGGCAGTCCCCGGCCGCCCCACCGGCGCGCCGTGCTGAGGCCGAGGAGCCGACGCTCCCCGAGCTCGCGAAACTCCCTCCGAGGAAACGCCGGCTCGCGGTCCAGCTCCTCCCCGCGCACCGGGAGCCGCAGCTCCTCCACGGCGGCCGCAACCTCGCTGGAAATCGGGCTGGGCGGAACGATGCTCGCAGGCGGTGCGGTCAGATTCCCTCCCGCACGAAGAACGGGGGAGGGAGTGCCGCCGAACCCGCGGTCCGCGGCGGAGCTTCCCCGACCACCCCGGTCGCCCGAAGAGATTGAACCCGTTCCAGAGAGTACCCGAGCAGGACGGTGAGGATCCCTTCGTTGTCCTGGCCGAGCCAGGGCGCCCCTCGCCAGACGCGCCCGGGGGTGTCCGAGAACTTCGGAGCGATCCCCGCCCCCTTCACCCGCCCGGCGACCGGGTCCGACCACTCGGTGAACATCTCCCGCTGCCGATAGTGGGGATCCCGGGCGATGGTTGCGATGTCGTAGACCCGCGAGATGGCGACGTCGTGCTGGCGGCCGAGAGCCTCGAGTTCCTCGCCGGACCGACTCCCGCAGAACTCGTCGAGTCGGTGGCCCACCTCGTCCCGGTGGGCCTGACGGTACGACGGCTCTTGCCATTCCGCCGGCGTGGGGCCGATCATCGTCAGCAGCCGCTCCCACGTCGGTTGCGTCGGGGCCGCGACGACGACCCATCCGTCGCGCGAGGCGTGGACGTCGTAGGGAAACAGGCGTGCGTGACCGGTCCCGTGCCGGCCACGGACGACGCCCCGAGCGAAGTAGTCGAGGGCGAGGTTCTCGAGGAGGACGAAGAACATCTCGTACTGGGCGACGTCAACGGACTGCCCGCGGCCGGTTCGGTTCGCGTGGACGTAGGCCATCATCGCGGCAGCGGCGGCCGCCAGGCCGGTCACGGTGTCGTTCATGGCGGTGCCCGCGCGCATCGGCGGGTCCGGGTCCGGCCGTCCCTGCAGCGCGAGATAACCGCTGAACGCCTGACCGATGAGGTCGAACGAGGGTCCCGCGACCCGCTCCGGGGCACCGGTTTGTCCGAACCCCGAGACGTGGACGATGGCGAGCTTCGAGTTCGCTTCCCACGCCTCCCGGTCGCTGAGCCCGAGCCGGTCGTACGTCCCCGGCCGGGACGACTCGACCCAGATGTCGGCGCGCCGGAGCAGGTCGAGGAACACCTCCCGGCCCTCGGATCGGCGGAGGTCGAGGCCGAGCGACAGCTTGTTCCGGGAGTACTGCACCCACGACTCGGAGACCCCGGTCGTGGGGTCGGCCCCCTCGGGGAGCAGCGGTGGGAGCAATCGGGTCGCGTCGGAGTACGGCGGGGCGAAGGGAGGTCCCTCGACGTGGATCACCTGGGCGCCGAACTCCCCGAGGTACGTCGCGGCCCATGGACCCGCAACGAATCGGGCCGAGTCGACCACGGTCAAGCCGGAAAGGGGTCCGAACGGGGGAACGAGCCGCGGCGGGCCAGCGTCCCCCGCCACCCCGAAACTGCCGGTCGACGGTGATTAACCCGCGAGGTTCACCTCGAAACCCCCCGGGGACCCGTCGCGAGGCGCCGTTTGCCGGGCCGCACGGATATCTAGGCCGGCTGGGTGGCACGGCTGCGATGGACACGTCTCTCGACGCGGTCAAGCGCGAGAACGCTCTCGCACTCGCCGACCCCGAGGCGTACTGGCGGGAAGCGGCCGCGGCGCTCGACTGGTCCACCCGTCACGGCCCGGTCTTCGAGCCGATGACGGATCCCCCGTTCGGCCGATGGTTCGCGGGCTGGACGACCAACCTGGCAGCGAACGCGATCGACCGGAATTTGGCGAAAGGGCTCGGCGCGAAGGTCGCGTACTATTGGGAGGGGGAGAACGGCGACCGGCGAACGGTCCGGTACGCGGAGCTCGCGAAGGACATGCACCGGTGGGCGACGGTATTCCTCGAAGCCGGCGTCCGACCCGGGGACCGGATCACGATCTACCTGCCGATGATCCCCGAGCTCCCGGCCGCGATGCTGGCCAGCGCGCGGATCGGAGCGGTCCACTCGGTCGTCTTCGCGGGGTTCTCCGAACAGGCGCTCGCCGGCCGAATCCAGGACTCGGAAAGCCGGCTGGTCGTCACCGCCGACGGAGGATATCGCCGCGGCAAGGTCCTGCCGTTGAAAGAAATCGTCGACCGGGCCGTCCGCGAATGCCCGTCCGTCACCCGTGTCGTCACCGTCCGCCGGACCGGCCGCCCGGTGGACACGTCGCCCACCCGGGACGTTTGGTTCGACACAGAGCGGTCCGTCGCGGAAGTTTCGGCCGTGCCCAGGGCGGGCCTCGACCCGACGTTCATCCTGTACACCTCGGGCACGACGGGTCGGCCGAAGGGGGTGACGCACGGCACCGGTGGGTACATGGTCTGGGTCCACCGAACCATGCAGCGCGTCTTCGGAGTGACCGCGGACGATGTCTTCTGGTGCGCCGCCGACATCGGGTGGGTGACGGGCCACAGCTACATCGTCTACGGTCCACTCTTCGTCGGCGCCACCTCCGTGCTCTACGAAGGGGCGCCGGACCATCCCGCGCCGGACCGATGGTGGGAGATCGTGGAGCGGTACCGTGTGTCCATCCTCCACACCTCGCCGACGGCGATCCGCGCGCAGATGCGCGCGGGCGAACGTTGGGCGAACGGCCACGACCTTCGGTCGCTGCGACTGCTCGGGAGCGTCGGCGAGGCGATCAATCCGGCCGCGTGGCACTGGTACCGCTCGAACATCGGCGGCAACCGGTGTCCGATCGTCGACACGTGGTGGCAGACGGAGACCGGCGCGACGATGGTCTCCGCTCAATCGGGGCACGCGTTCGTTCCGGAGAAGGCCGGGTCGGCGACGCTGCCGCTCCCGGGGGTCGACCTCCGGGTCGTCCGACCGGATGGGTCGGCCGCCGCCCCGGGCGAGCGGGGTCTCGTCGTCATTGACCGTCCCTGGCCGGGAGAGTTTCTCGGATTGTGGAACGACCCGGGTCGATTCCGCTCGGTCTACTTCGAGCGGTTCCCGGGCCGGTACACGGCCGGGGACTTCGCGCTCATCGACGACGACGGGTACGTCTGGTTCCTCGGTCGGGCGGACGAGGTCCTCAAGGTCGCCGGGCACCGGCTCGGCACGATCGAGCTCGAGAACGCGCTCATCGGGAACCCGTCGGTCGCGGAATCGGCGGTCGTCGGCGTCCCGGACGAGGTGAAGGGCGAGCTCCCGTTCGCCGTCGTCGTCCTGAAGCCCGGGGTGACGCCCTCGGCGGAGCTCGAGGCAGACCTGCGACGCCGGGTTCGCGACGCCATCGGTGGCATGGCGGAGCCGGAATCGATTCGATTCGTACGGCAGCTCCCGAAGACCCGATCCGGAAAGATCATGCGGCGGGTCGTCGCCGCGCTCGTCCGCGGCGGCGAGGTGGGCGACATCAGCACGCTCGAAGACGACGCCACCGTCGAGGAGATTCGGGTAGCGGCTTCCACGTTCCGCGAAGAATTGTAACGGGCGTCTGGTTCAGGGACGGGGTCGGCCTAACTGGAAGGCCGAGCCGCCCAGAGGATGTGGGAATACCGCAGGCCCGCGCGGAGAGGAGGCGGGAAGGGCCGGATCTTCCAAAGCGCTGCTGGCGAGGGGAATCGGCGGAGTAGGGCGTGCGCGCGGCGTGCGAGCGGGGGAGTAGCGGCTGAGGCCCGCTCCCCGGGGGTCCTCCGACCCGAGTCGCCGAGTTTCAGTCGGAGGAGTTGGGGCAGCCAATCAAGGCCGTCGACCCTCGATTGGCCGTAGTACTCCCCGGGGTCGGGGAAGACCGAACTGATCATCCCACCGACCTCCGGAAGAGTGTACTCGTTGAGGTGGAACGGGGACATGTACCATCCGGGGCGACCGATTGAATGCGCCCCGTTGGGTGTCGATAGGAAGACCTGGCCCCCGGGTGCTAGGGCAGCCCGGAGGTCCCCAAGCAAACGAAGCGGGTCCGCCACGTGCTCGAGGACCTCGAAGCAGACCACCGCGTCGAAGCGGCCTTCTGCGCCGACGTCCGCCGTCTCCCGAAACCGGGCCCGCGAAACGACGGGCGAAATGACGCGCGACGCCCACCCGATTGCCTCGGGATCGACGTCGATCCCGCGGTATTCACGGCAGAATCTCTCTAGGAATAGCGCTCCGAATCCGTGGCCGCATCCCACGTCGAGGACCCGGGCCCCACGGATTTGCGAGGCGACCCACCGATAGCGGGCGACGTGGTCGCCCCCGTGGCGCTCGTAGCGTCCGCGCTCGGAGGCGAGGTCGTCCGAGACCGGAACCTGGCTTCCTCCGGGATTGTGTTCCGATGGGGAAAGTCCGCGCGGAGGCCCTTCAGGCGGGTTCGACATGCTCGGTCACTCGTTCGACCCCCTCACTGGGAGAACGAACCGATGACGAACTCGTCCGGGACCAGCGACTTGGGACCGGAAGAGAGATGGTCTCCGGGAGGGGCCGGACCCACGAACGGACGGCCTCAGCAAGGAGCTGGCCGTACCGGTCGGCTGTGGCATCCCAGCTGAACTGGCGCGCATACTGAGCGAGCGCCATGGCCTCCGTCGGGTCGTGGACTTCCGGACGGGCGAGCCCGCGAGTCAATGCCGCCGCGAGAGCGCCGACGTTCGCGTCCTCGGCCAACAAGTCCGCGCAACGAGGGCCCACGGATTCGGGAAGCGATCCCGAGTTGAACGCGACGACCGGAGTGCCGCACGCCATCGATTCCAAGGCGGTCAACCCCCAGCCTTCGGCGCCGGACGGCTGGACGTGAACCCAAGCGCGGCGGTACAGCCGCACGACCTCGTCGACAGGAAGGGTCCCCAGAAATTGAACGCTTCCCTCGAGCCCCAGCCGGGCGACCGTCCGATGAAGCCGTTCGTAGTCCGAACCGCTGCCCCCGATGAGGAATACTGCGTCGGGGTGGCAGACTCGGATGGAGGCGAACGCCCTCACCGCGAGGTCGAGCCGCTTGTACCGTTTCAGACGCCCGATGTAGATGATGAGCGGCGTCGGGGATCGCTGCTCTGGGTCGGGAGAGAATCGGCTTGAATCCACCCCCGGGGGAATGAGGGTGATCCTGGCGTTGCCGGCGCCGAGACGCGCGAGGGTGGTGGCGGTGGCGTGCGACTCCGTGACGATAGCGCTTCCGCGGAGGAAAATCGGAGTCAGTCTCTCCACCGCCCAGAGTGCGGGAGGCGCGGGGAACGGCACTTCGGCAAAGATGGTGTGGCCGCTGAAGTGCCTGACCACCGAAACGAGGGGGGCGCCTCCAATCGAGTGTCTGCCCCACGGAACAATCTTCGAGAGGTCCCCGAGCACGACATCGATCCTAAGGTCTCGGACCAGTCGGGCGGCGTTGGAGAGCACCCACGCGTGGAGCAGGCCCCGTCGAACGGGACGAAGGGTTCGGATCCCGCCGCGGGTCTCCTCGGCAGGCAATCCCTCGAACGCCTCGGAAACTATCGTGAGCGAGTGACCCTGGGCCACGAGGCGACGGCCCACCTCGGCGATGTGGCGCTCCGCCCCTCCGGCCCAAGGGTGACCCGGGTCGAGCTGGTTGAGCCATAGGACGGATAGTCGGTCCCCAGTACTCTCGGGCATCGGTTCCTCAAGCGGATGAGTGTGTGAGCCCACTCGTCCGGCCAAGAAGTTGAAGAGGGCACGCCGGGGTGCCCCCGGGGATGGAGGACGCCCCAGAGAGCGCGCCTCCGCGCTCACGACCGGTCAGTTCCCCGACGCTCGGCGTACTCGTCACCGTGTTCCACCGCTCCCGATTCTACAGGGAGGCGCTGCGGTCGGTCGCTGCCCAAGTGGACGAACTTCCCGGTCTCGAGATCGTCGTCGTCCGCAGCCCCGATGTGTCAATAGAGGTGCCCGACCGATTTAAGACTCGGGGTTGGAGTTGCACGGTAATCCGGAGTGAGGCGATCGGGGAGGGGCCGTTTCTCGCGGATGGCCTGAGCGCGCTTCGGGCCGATTTCATCCTTCCCCTTGACGACGATGATCGCTGGGACCCGAGGAGGCTCGGGGCAGTGGCGGCCGCCCTCCGACGGTTCCCGGCGGCCGGCTACTATCACAACGGACAGAAGTTCGTCGACGGAGCCGGCCGTCCCACGCCCGAGCCAGTGGCGCGACGTCATCTCCGCAAGTTCGCCGGTTCCCCGACCGGCCCGCCGAGGCGTGTAACGAGCGAAGAGCTTCGGCACCATCCTGGACGGGTCGCCCGTTGGGGGTCGTACTTCAACAATAGCTCCGTCGCCATCCGACGTTCGTCGCTCGAACGGTGCTCGGGCCACCTTCGGGCTACGACCCGGCTCATCGACTCGTTCATGTTCTACGCGGGGGCCAGTTCTGGGGAAGACCTCGTGTTTGACCCGGCACCGTGGACGGAGTACCGGATTCACACCTGGAATCGCTCCCGGGGCCCGCGGACGCTCGGTCCATTCGAGGTCGCCCAGCCCTCGCAAACCCGAGAGGGGCGACTCGCGTCGATTGGGGCCCTCCGCGATCTCGTTGACGGTCGTGGGGCCAAGTGGCTCCTTCCTTGGGTGGACCGCGACCGAGCGTACTTTGACTTGCTTGAGGGACTTCGAGAGGGGGAGGTCGACCGACTTGCAACGGTTTGTCGTGCGGCGCGGTTGGCCCGGCATGCCCATTACTCCGACCCAGTGATGAACGTACTGTTGACCGCTACGGCGCTTGGCCAGGCGGTGGCCCCGAAGGCGGTGCACCGGGCATACTGGGAGGACCAGCCTCCACCCGAGGCCGGGACCGCCGCACGGTGAGGTAGACCACGGCGAGAAGGAGGCCTCCGGACTCGAACCATGAACCTTCCAAGCCGAGGAGGATCGCTGTCCGGAAATGGAAGGTGACGAGCACCCCACGGGGGGGCCCGCCGACCTCCAGCACGTTCGCGAACGGTGCACCGGCAAGTTCGGTGAGGGGGGCGCCCGAGGAGGCAGTCCCACTCCAGAGTTGGTCAGACGGATAGCCGAGGACGACGAACGAGGCACCAGCGGAGTCGACGCGGACATCGCCCGAGCTCCCCACAGAGCTGGCCATTCCGATAGTCGGACCCCCGATCGGGGACCCCGGGCCGACCGCCACCAGGAACTTTGCGTCGGGCACGTGGTCGACTGATGCATTCCCTAGGCAGAATACCCCGCCCGAGAGGGAGACGGAGGCGTTGGCCGTGGTCAAATTCGCCGGCAACGAAGGAGCCGCACTCGGGGCGAACCCGGGGTTGGTCGCATCGACGGCCGGGTTGCCGAAGGCGAGCTCGGTCACCGCGGTTTGGGACCCCTCTGCCAACGAGCCAAAGGCCGTTGAGGCATTCCAGGTCAGCAGGAGCTTGAGGGCGGTTCCGGCACTGGAGGCGATTGGGGCGGGTTCGTTGTGCCAGACGAAGGATGTCCCCCGGTAGAGGGCATTCAGGCCAATGCTCGCAGGTCCACTCGTCCCATTTTGGTACGCTTGGAGGACCAGAGAAAGGTTCCCATTCGTCAATTCGAGGGTGACCCAGTTGTCCGGGCCGGGAGACTGAAGCACGACGTTCGCGGTAACATAGGCCGGTCCTGTTACGGTCCCATTCGAAGCGTAAGTGAGGGTCCCTGCCGGAGCGTTGCACGAACCTTCGGTTCCCCCCGATGGCACGGCCGTGAATTCTCCGGAGCGTTCCGTCGACCGCTCGCTCGTGCCTTGGGCGGTAAGAACATTCGCCCGCCAGTTGTAGTCGGTTCCGTTCGATTCGCAGGCGCCGGACTGGCATGGCGCCCCTGACCAATCGCCAGAATCGTGCACAACCGTGGCACGGTCATCGGCAGTTAGCGTCAATTGAGTCGTGGGGCCCGTCACCTGAACCGGAGTGATAGACCAGCCCGGAAGCCCACCGTCCGGGCTCCATAGTGCGCTCGCAAGAGCTTGGGTCCACCCGGGGGGAGCGGCAGTGACCGAACCGACGAGGCTGAGCGCCCCCACGTCCGAGGGCGACTGGATCCCCACGAGCTCCGAGGTCGACCAGCCGAGGGGAATTGCATCGGGAACCGAGAATACCGTGAAGCGCCCGACGGAAGTGCCCGGGCCGATTTGGGATTCGAGCGCGGCGAGAATCGCGGTGTAGTCGACGGCGGCCCCCCCAGGGGCTTCGTTCGATGCCGGGGCACTCGCATTCGCGAACGGATTATCGACGACGAACCGGACATGGAGGTCGGCGAGAAGTGCCGAGAGGTTCGGCGGTGGTCCGAACGTGAACGTCTGCTCGATCGAGGCGGCGGTAGGGCCGTTGTTCGCCTCAAGCACTGGATACGGGATGTACGAGGCGAGCAAATTCCCCGTGTCGAGGAACTGTCTGCCTCCCAAATCGAGATACACCCCGTTCTGGTCACTCATCGGGAGAACGAGGACGTAGTAGTCGGGTCCGGAGGGGGGCGTCCCGAAGAAGCTCGCGAGCGCCGGGAATGACGGGGGGACGCTTACAATGTCCGCGTTCGGACCGCCGGTCTGGTAGACTTCTGCAAGGGCGAAGGGGAGGGCGCTTGCCAAAAGGAACCCACCGAGGGCAAGGGCCGCGACCTGAGTCGGGGTCGGTAGTCGCCGATGGGGAGCCCGGAAACGGGGGAGGCGACTAACTTGGTCAGCCGCGTCCGTGCACTGATTTGGACCGGTTCGCACGTGGCGCCCAAGGGTCTCGTAGAGACCGGCAGTTGCGGCAAGAAGGTACACCGGTGCCAGGAAATAGAATCCTCCGACGAGGATCAGGAAAGGGCCGCCCAATCGAAGCAGGTCCTCATTGAACTCGGCGATCGGGAACACGATTCCGATCATGAACGGGATCGCACTAAGACCGATGGCGTAGACGAGCAGAGCCCCGGGGCTGTCCCGGAGGCGGCGGGCCCCGAGTAGCAGGACGAAGGGAAACACTGCAGCGGCCACCGTCAAGGCAGGGAGGTATGCGATCCATGGATACGCCGACGGGGTGTGGGAAATCCAGGAGAGCGCGGTCAGCGTGAGGACCGGGTATGGGCCCCAGGTCGAGGACGCCTGGAGGTAGGTCGCCACGAGATTCTCCGGCGTGACGTAGTTGTTCGAAGTGTAGGCGATGTTCGGTGTCAGCAGGAATGGGACGAACGACCAGAGCTCGATCCCGAGCCCGACGAGAAGGAGCAGAATCGATCGGGCCGTGCGGCTCCGCCACCCGAGACGCTGGGTTCCGGCGCGGGTCCACACGGCGACCCAACCCCACGCGAAGACCAGAACGACCGGTACGGCGAACGACGAAATCGCCCCGGGAGCGAGGTAGATCCCAATCAGGGTCACGACGACGGCGAGGCGGAGCGGCAGTGTCCGGTCATTGACCACGCGAACGACCAGGGCGGCGATCCAGGGTAGGAGGGCCAGGAACAGGGTCCAGCCTTCGACGTGCCAGAACGTGACGGAAAGGGTGAACGGATTGTAAACGTAGACGAGTACGACGAGTCCGACCACCCAACCCCGGGCGGCCGCGGGATGGTCGCGGGCCGCGTCAATCGCGCGGAGGAGGACTACCGCGCCGGCCGCGGCGAGTCCAGCGAATACCCCGATCACCAGCCGCTCGGCTAGCCAAGGCGCGGCACCGAGAGAACCCAGTACCCGCAGGGTCGAATCGATGTAGAAGGAGGTCGTGAAATCGGGGACAGGAAACGTCGAGGAGAACAGGTAGCTGTAGGGGATCATCGGGGAGTCGTTGAAGGAGAACGGCTGGAACAGCCGGGTCGAATCTTGGCCGTAAATCAGATCGCCAAACGGTCTCGCCCAGTACAGCGGGCCGAGGGCAGCCAGCAACACGAAGGGCCATGGGCTCCGCGCAAACTTCGCCGCCCACGCCGGTAGCCTCGCCGCGCTTCGGGAAAGAACCGATCGCCACTCGGGAAGGAGGTCGGCGGTGGCCTTGGAATTCGGATGGGACCGTTCCGAACTCGTTTTCGCCGCCTCGCCCGCCACGCCTCGCCACCGGAAGACCGGGTTCTCCGGCCGTCCCAGACGACGGACTTGGGCCCGACTTATCATCGTTGGGCCGTATCGGCAGCCGAGGGAAAACTACCGGTGCGGTTTGTCTTCGTCAGCGAGACCCTGGAACGAGTTCGGGGCGGGATTGAGCGACACGCCGCGGGGCTCGTCGAAGAGCTCAGTCGCCGTGGCCATGCTGCCTCGATTGTGCGGCCGGAAGCAGTTCGACGAGACGTCGCCCGGCGAGCGGACTGGCTTGTTTTTGACGGCGTCCATCGATTCGCAATGCTCCGGTACGCCCGGCCGCGGGTCGGCGGACCCGGACTCGCCCTGTTCACCCACGGTTCGTTCCTCGAAGAAGTACACCAGGCGGAGCTCCGGGCTTCCGGGACCTGGTCACCCTCGGCGGCATACTACGAGCGACATTGGTTCGACCTCGCTGTTGGTCGCCGAGTATTCGGGCGGTTCGACCGATGGTTCGTATTGACGGAGGGCGAGGGGTCGGACGTCCGGGCTTTCTTCGGAATCCCCGGGGAACGGATCACTGTTGTCGGGCTATACCTGACCCGCGAGTTCCTCGAAGCGGCCGGGGCGCCTCCCAGGCCGGGTCCGACGTCCACCCGCTACATTTGCTCCGTCTCCCGAATCGACCGACGGAAAAACTTCGGGGCCCTGTTGGAGGCACTGGACGGATCCGGGTATCGGTTCGTCCTGGCGGGCCAGGACCGAGGCGGTCTCGCGGAAGTGGAGGCGGTGGCTCGGCGCCATCCGGGTACCCGCTGGGAGTATCTCGGAACGATTCCCGAGGCCGCCAAAGTCGCGCTAATTCGGTCGGCCGACGCAGTCGTCCTCCCCTCGATTTCGGAGGGAGTCCCAACGTTGGCTCTCGAGGCGCTCGTCCTGGGCCGGCCCGTCATCCTGGCGGGTGTCTGCTACGGTCCCGGTGGCCCTGGGGTACTCCGGTGCTCCCCGAACTCAGCGGAGCTGCGACGTGTCCTCGATTCGCTCGCGACGCGACCCCGCTTTCCCCCGATGAGCCCTCAGACGGTCGAGCAGGCGACCGACACCTTCCTCGCCGCCCTTGGGGAGCGGCCTCGCGGCTCAGGGGACGCCTGAGGCGACGAACGCCTCGTACTCAGCCGCTGAAAGCGTTGGAGTCAAACTCGAGCCAGAAGCCGACATCCGGAACAACCAGCCGTCGCCGTAGGGCGACCGGTTCACCAGTTCCGGGTGCGCCTTGAGCGCCTCGTTCGCCGCAGTGACCCGACCCTCGACGGGCGCGTACACGTCTGCGACGGTCTTCACCGACTCCAGGATCAGGACCGAAGCCCCGGCCTTCCGCTCGGTTCCGGGCTTCGGCAACTCGACGAACACGATGTCGGTCAATTCCTGCTGCGCGTGGTCGGTGATTCCCACGACGACCTCGGTCCCTTCGGTCCGGATCCACTCGTGGCTCTTCGTGTACCGCAGCTCGGGAGGGATCGCGCCGGCGCTCATGTCCCGCTCTCCCAGCTCTCGGCGTACTTCCGTTGCCCGGGGGTCATCGTGTCCACGGCCGCCCCCAGGGGCACGAGGGCCGCTTCGGCGACTTCCCGGTCGAGCGCGGGGGGGACCGGGTGGACCTTGATCGCGAGGGTCTTCCCGTGCTTGGCGAGGTGTTCCGCCGACAACGCCTGCAGGGCGAAGCTGAGGTCCATGATCTCGACCGGGTGGCCCTGGCCCGTCGCGAGGTTGATGAGGCGGCCCTCGGCGAGGAGGTAGGCGATTCGGCCATCGGCGAATCGGTACTCCTCGACCCCCGGTCGGACGACCGCGTGGGAGGTGGCGAGCCCCTCGAGGTCGGGCTTGGAGATCTCGATGTCGAAGTGTCCCGCGTTCGCGAGAAGGCAGCCGTCCTTCAGCACCCGCAGGTGCTCCGCCCGGACGATGTCCCGGTTGCCGGTGACGGTCACGATCAGGTCGGCCTCGGCCGCCGCGTCGAGCATCGGCATCACCCGGAACCCTTCCAACCGGGCCTCGATGGCTCGGACGGCGTCGACCTCTGTCACGATGACGTCGGCCCCGATCCCTCGGAGGCGGGACGCGATTCCCTTCCCGGACCAACCGTAGCCGGCCACGACCGCGGTCCGACCGGCGATCAGTAGATTGGTCGCTCCGAACAACCCGTCGAGCACCGACTGGCCGCAACCATAGCGGTTGTCGAACAGATGCTTCATCTCGGCGTCGTTCACGTCGATCGCCGGGAACCGGAGCTTACCGGACTTCTCGAGGGCCCGAAGCCGAGTCACGCCGGTCGTGGTCTCCTCCGTCGACCCGAGGATCTTGCCCCGGTCCGGCCGGTCGGTGTGCGCGAGCGCGACCAGGTCGGCGCCATCGTCGATGAGGATGTCCGGGTCGGCGTCGAGCATGGCCCGGATCGCCGCATGGTAGTCGGCGGTCGACTCCCCTTTCTTGGCGAGGGTTCGCACGCCGGCGGCGTTCAAGGCCGCGACGGCGTCGTCGTCGGTCGAGAGCGGATTTCCGGCGGCCATGTGGACCGTCGCGCCGCCCGCCTGAAGGGCCAAGGCAAGGGCGGCGGTCTTCGCTTCCACGTGCAACACGCAGGACAGCGTGAGTCCCGCGAACGGTCGCTCCCGCTCGAACCGGGCGCGAATCCCCTCGAGCACCGCCATGTGACGGCGGGCCCAGTCGACCTTCTGTCGGCCCCGCTCGAGATCTCCCGCCACCGTCGACCCGGAGGCCCATCACGGGCCCCGGGTTAAAACGCTTCGGCGGAACGAACGGGTTCGACTACTGCGTGACCGCGCCGCAGAACGGACAGACGAGGTACTCCGGCGGAATCTCCTTGCTGCAGTTCGAGCACGCCTTCATCGGCGCCTGACCGCCGCCGGCGGTCGAGGAAGCTGCGGCCGCCATCGGAGCGGGCGTCGAGGCGACCGGCGCGGCGGAGGCGGGCGGGGACGCCGGCTTCGGTGGGGGACTTCGAGCGGCGGGAGATGCAGCCGGGGGAGCCGAGCCGCCGCCCGAGCCTCCGCCCCGCTTCGGCGGGGCCGTGGGCGGGGGAATCGACGCGGAAGGCGCCTGCTCGACCGCCGCCAGGCCCTCGGGCGGGGCCGTCATGCCGGCGCGCGAGCCCTGCGATTGCTGCAGCTTCCACTGGCTGTACGGGAGGTAGGTCGACTGGCGCTTCCACCAGTCCCAGAAGGCGCCCTCGCCGTAGTTGTCGCCGAGCTCCTTCTTCGCTTCGGCGCGGAACCGGCCGACGAAGTCAGCGTACCCCTGGCGCTCGGGGTCGGTGGTCTCCTGGTCGCCCTTCCCGAGCAGTTGGGCGGCGCACTCCGGACAGACCTCGGAGTTCGCGGGGATCGTGGAACCGCAGCGGCTGCACCGGACGAGGTCCGCCTCGAACTCGGCACCGCACTTGGGGCACGTCGTGGCGTCCTCCGGAATGAGGTTGCCACACTCGCCGCACTCGACGAGCTTCCCTTTCGCGCCGCGCTGGACGACCACGAGGAACAAGACGAGACCCACGATGACGGCCGCGACAATGACGAGAAGCAGCCAGAGGGGGATCAGGCCGAGGATCTTCTGGTTCCAGAAGCTCGGGGCGCCGGAGGGCGGCGGCCCGATCGAGAACTCATCGGTGACGACCTTGGTGACGGTCCGCCCCTGGTGGTACGCCGACACGGTGACGGAGTACTGGCCGTTCGCCATCGAGCTCGGGATGAACAGCTCGAGGGTGAGCCCCCTCCCCGAGACGACCGACTGGGTCGCGAGGGCGTAGTCGCCCGCGGTCCCCTTCGCGGTCACGTTCAGGTACGCCGATTGGTTGCCATCGAACAAGACCGTGACCGACCCGACGTAGCTCGCGCCGGGGGTCAGCTGACCCACCGGGCCGCTGTAGGTGAGGGAAATGAACGACGGGTCGATCGTCCGGTTGAGCGAAGCTTCCACGAGGCCGCCGATGGGCGCGACGCCCTTGTTCCAGAGGACGACGACGAGGAACGTCTGGTTCACCGGGGGATTGGGGATCCCGGTGACCGTCTCGTTGACCACCCAGGGGAACTGGAAACTGATGTTGGCCCCGACGGCGAGCGGGGTCGAGGCGTTCAGGCTGCCGAGGACCGTCGCATTGCCGTGCGAGCTGGTCGGGAGCGCTTCCAGCGACACGTTGTACGAGGCGACCGCGCCCGTACCGATGTTCGAGACCGTGACCGTGAAATTGGTCGATTCGCCGATCGCGAGCGTGCCGTTGTCGTTGGCCGTCGCGTTCTTCACCCCGACCGTGACGCCCGAGATGGCGGCGCCGAGGGCGGGGCGGTAGAGCGGGAACACCGTGGGGGCCTGCGTGTCGCCCGTCTGCCCTCCCGAGGGGGCCATGTCGGTCGGGTACGGGGAGACCGACCCGGTGAACCACTCCGGTGGACCCGCACGCCCGCCCGCGACGGTCACGACGACGTGGTAGGTTCCCAGGAACAGCCCATCCTGGAGCGTGCTCGCGGTGAGGTTCCCGGCGAGGAGCAGCAGGGAGGCCATTCCGGTGAGCGGATTCGTTTCGCCGTAGGCGCTCGCGCCGTGCGACGCATCCCAGGCGGTCACGTATCCGGCGAGGTCCGGGTCGGCGGTCGCGAGGTTGTTGAGCGCGGTCGTGCTCGCGTTGTTGAGCTGGTTGTTGTCGTACGCGTAGTAGGCGACGGCGGAGGCGCCGGTGACCGGCTGGTTGCCCGCTCCGTAGACCGGAATGAACATCCACCGATACAGGTAGGCCTGGCTCGTGGCGTCCGGGAGGATCGCCGAGATGTCGGTGACGTTCTGGGGATTCGGCGAGACGGCCGTGGCGAGGTCCGCAATGAAGGCGTGGGCGCCGTTGGACAGGACGACCTTGTTCGAGAGCCACGGAATCGACTGCGGGGGAGCCGACGGTGGCCGGGGGAACGGTGGGACCGGGTACCAGTTGATCCCGAGGGTCGAATCCGCGACGGTGAGCGTGCTGCCGGATCCGGACACCGTGATGTTGAACGACGTCCCCGCCACCAGGCTGATCTGGATGAGGGAGAGGGCCACGGGAGTGACGGAGTTCGTGGTGCCCAGAGAGACGGAGACCCCACCGGACGTGGCCGCTGCGAAGAAGGCGGGAACCCCGACCTGGTTGATCTCGGCGATCACCGCGAGGGGGAGGGGTACGGCGACCTCGGTGTTGGCCGCGGCATAGGCGATCGTGCCGAGGTTCGTCGTGCCGGTGAACGTGACGGAGTTGACCGTGGCTTGTTCGTCGACCGTGGCGTTGTAGCCGATCACGATCGACCCGGAGCTGACGGAATGGTACAAGGTGTCCATCAGGAGAGAGCCGGGGTCATTCGCGGCGGTGAACGCGGAAAAGGTCCCCTGTTGAGAGGAGGAGATCGAGGTCGCCACGGAGTCGGCGAGCGGGTTCGGCTGCGGCGCACCGGAGAGGGTCCAGTTGTCGGCGTACGTCGAGCGCTGAACCGTCCCCCCGATGGTCAGGTGGGCGCCGCCCGTGACGGAGAGGCTCGGAGAGTACAGGCTATCGTTGGTGGCCGCGGTTCCGTTCGGGAGCGCCACGTTGTTGCCGTTGGGGAGGATTTGGGAACCGTTGACCCAGAGTCCCGCGCCAAGGCCCGAGACCGAGACCGAACCGGCGAACTGGAGATTGCTCGCGTTGACGTACAGTTGGCCCGGCGCGGTGACGTTGACGGTGACCTTGGGGTAGGCGTTCAGGACGGCGAGGTCGGTGGTGAGGGTCGAGGTCTGGAACCAAACGCTGCCGCCCACGTTGAACGTGTAGATGTGGCTCAGTCGGCTCGCAATATTACCCGTGGTCCCGATGTACTGGACGAACTGGAAGTCCGTGTCGAGAATGTAGAGCCGGCCGCCGGGGAGGACCGTGACGTTCCCGCCCTGGTAGTAGATTTGGTACGAAGCGGAGCCGGGGCTGATCGTGTAGGGGGAGTTCGAGGGCCCGACCACGAGGTCGCCATGGGTGATCGCGGCGGGATGCGAGGCCGTCAGAGCCCCCGAGTGGGTTGGGATCCCCACCGCCCGGGCGCCGGACGGGGAGGCCGGCACCGCAAGGAGGCTGACAACGACCAGAAGGAGCAAGAAGCCGAGAACCCAATGGCCGGACGGTCGGCGACGGGCAAACGCCGTCCCTCTCCCAAGTGGAGGGGGGACTACAAAACGGTCCACGACCGAAATTAAGTGAAACTCCCGCTATAAAAACCATCTTGGCTCGCCGGGGCGGTGGTCGGTTCTCGCACCGGTGTCGTATAACGCGAGCCCGTCCGGAGGGTCACGGACCTCGCAAAACGACCTTGCCGAACAGGTCCGGAGCGTCCAGCCGGGCGAACGCCTCCGGGCCCTGCTCAAAGTCGTATTCCCGGTCGATGACCGGGTGCAACCGTCCGGCCGCGAGTTCCTGAAAGACCTCCTCGAATTCCCGGGCGCTCCCCATCGTACTCCCGCGGATCGAACCCTGCCGCCAGAAGAGCGTCCGGAGGTCGACTTCCACCAAGGGTCCGGTGGTCGCCCCGATCACCACGACCCGGCCTCCGCGGGCGAGCGCCTTGACCGACCGCGCCACCGTCTCGCGGCCGACCGAGTCGAAGATCACGTCAACCCCTCGCTTTCCCGACCATTCCCAGAGGACCCGGTCGAGGGGCCGGTCGGGGCCGGTTTGGAGCACCGCATCGGCTCCCAACGAGCGGGCGGCCGCGGCCTTCGCATCGCTCCGGGTGGTCACGGCGACCGTCGCGCCGAGCGACTTCGCGACCTGCACGGCCGCCGAGGCCACCCCGCCTCCCGCCCCGATGATCGCCACGGTCGAGCCTGGTCGGGTTTCCCCGATAGTCCGAATCGCCCGCCACGCCGTTTGGAAGACCAGTGGGACGGCGGCGGCCTGAGCGAACGACCAGCCGTCGGGAATCGGGTGGACGTTGCGGCGGGGCACGACAACGAATTCGGTGGCGCTGCCCTGGGTATGCTCGCCCACGATCCGATACGAGCGGCACATCGATTCTTGGTGGGCGAGGCACGATTCGCAGGTACCGTCCCACAGTCCCGGATTGACGAGGACTCGGTCCCGAGGTCGGAGCCCTTCGACCCCGCCGCCGACCGCGTCCACGACGCCGGCGGCGTCGGAACCGAGCACGTGAGGCCGCTCCACAGGAACTCCGGGAATCCCGCTCAGCACGTGGCGGTCCAACCGGTTGAACGCCGCCGCGCGGACCCGGATCCGGACTTCGCCATCCCCGGGGTGGGGTTCTGGGATGTCGACGAAGCCGACGCGGGAGAGGTCCCCGTGCTCGGCGAAGCCGAGCCCCCTCATCCCCCGGACCCGACCAGTCGCCAGCGCGTCGTGGTCCCGTGATCCTCGATTCGAATCCCCGAGGCCGCGAGCTCCGTCCGGATCCGGTCCGCCTCCGCAAAGTCGCCGCGCTCCCGGGCGCGCGCCCGGGCGTCCAGCGCGATTTGGACCACTTCGCCGAGCGACCCGCCGCCGTCCGAAGAGTCCGTGGCGCCGAACAGCCCGAGAACCTCGGCCGCCCAGTCGAACGGGGCCAGAAGCGTGTCCAGCGACTCCCCGGACAATCGTTCGGGGCCCGCGACCCCTTCGGTCAGCTGCTTCGACCACCCGAACAGGAGCGCGATCGCCTCGCGCGTGTTGAAGTCGTGACTCAGCGCCTCGTCGAGGTGCTCGACCGTATCGTTCGCGGCCGTCTCCAGGGACGCCTCGAGAACGTCCCCGGATCCCTCGGGCGGCGCGGACGATCGAGCGGACCGGAGTCGTCCGGCCGCTGAGTCCAGCGAGTTGTACGCCTCGGTTGCCTCTTCGAGGCTCCGCCCGGCGACGAAGTCGAGCGGCGAGCGATAGTGGGCGTTGAGGTAGTAGAATCGGACGACCCCCGGTCCGAACCGGTCGACGGCGTCGGACAGCCCGACCACGTTCCCGACCGACTTCGACATCTTCTCGCCCTTCATCGTGAGCAGCCCGACGTGCATCCAGAAGTTCACGAGCGGGGACTCGCCGGTCGTCCCCTCGGCCTGGGCGATCTCCGCCTCGTGGTGGGGAAACTTCAGGTCGAGGCCGGCCCCGTGCAGGTCGTACCGGGGACCGAACAGACGGACCGTGATCGCCGTGTCCTCGATGTGCCAGCCCGGTCGTCCGGGTCCCCAGGGAGCTTCCCACGTCGGCTCGCCGGGCGTAGCCGCCTTCCAGAGGACGAAGTCGCCCGGCGCCCGCTTTCCGGGCTCGGGAGCGACGCGGGCACCGGGACGGAGCGCCTCGAGCTTCTGGCCGGACAGCGCCCCGTAGCGCGGGAATTTGGCGATATCGTAGTACACCGACCCCCTCGCCTCGTAGGCGAGCCCCCGCTCGATCAGCGTACGGATCTGGGCGAGGATCTCGGGGACGTAGTCGGTGGCGTACGGATAGTAGTTGACGGACCGAACCCCCAAGCGGTCCATCTCGGCGAACCAGGCGGAGATGTGCCGGTCGGCGAGCACGAGCGGGTCCGTGCCGGACTCCCCCCCGCGGGCGATCAGGCGGTCGTCGATGTTCGTCACGTTCTGGACGTAGAACACCCGGTACCCCCAACGGCGGAGCGCCCGCGCGACGACGTCGAACGTGACCGCGACCTTCCCGTGGCCGATGTGGGCGTTGTCGTACGGCGTCAGGCCGCAGACGAACAGGCCGACCTTGGGGGGGACGATTGGGACGAACAGCCGGGTCTCCCGGCTCAGGGTGTCGTAGACCTCGAACCGGCGCATCGGGTCACAGGCTCCCGAGGGCGTTCCGCAGGTCGTCGGCCAGGTCCGCGGGGTCCTCGATCCCGCAGCTCAGGCGGACCAGCCCGTCGGTGACCCCGTGTGCCTCCCGCTCGGAGCGGGGCACCGAGGCGTGGGTCATCGATGCGGGGTGGTCGACGAGGGATTCGACCCCGCCGAGGCTCTCGGCGAGCGTGAAAATCCGCAACTTTCGGAGGAAGCGTCGGACCGCCGGCATCCCGCCGGCTAGCTCGAACGAGACCATCCCCCCGTACTCCGACATCTGGCGGGCGGCGACGGCGTGCTGGGGGTGCGAGGCCAGTCCCGGGTAATGGACGGCGCGAACCTTCCGGGAGGAATCGAGGACCTCGACGGCGGCCGCAGCTCCCGCGCTGTGGGCTCGCATCCGGATCCCGAGCGTATGCATCCCGCGGAGGACGAGGAACGAGTCGAAGGGGCTTGGCACGGCCCCTACGGCATTTTGGAGCCACCGGAGTTTCTCTCCGCGGGCCTTGGAGCGGACGACCAGAGCGCCGCCAATGACGTCGGAGTGTCCCCCCAGGTACTTCGTCGTGGAGTGGAGCACGATGTCCGCGCCGAGCGTAAGGGGTCGTTGGAGCGCGGGCGAGGCGAACGTGTTGTCGACGACGAACGAAGACCGGCGGGCGTGAGCGACCTTCGCTGAAGCGGCGAGGTCGATGACCCGCAGGAGCGGGTTCGTCGGGGATTCGGCGTAGACCATAGCAGGGGCCGGGCCGGCCGCGACCGCTTGGCGCACCTGCTCCAGATCCGTGAAGTCCACGTAGTCGGTGAGAACGCCGAACGTCCTTCGGTGGTGCTCGAGGAGCCGCCACGTCCCTCCGTACAGGTCGAGGTCCGCGACGATCCTCGATTTGGATGGAATCGATTCGAGCAAGGTCGCGAGAGCCCCGAGTCCGCTCGAGAACGCCAAACCGACGGCACCCTCTTCCACCGCGGCGAGCGCGGACTCGAGCGCCGTGCGGGTCGGATTCGCGGAGCGACTGTACACGTACCCCTTGTGGCGGTTCGGGGCCGACTGCGCGAACGTGCTCGAGAGATAGACCGGTACGTTGACCGCCCCGGTGAGTGGGTCCGGCCCCTGGCCTCCGTGAATGAGCTTCGTATCAAACCGCATGGCTTTCCTCCGGGTGGGAGAGGAAGGCGAAGACATCCCGGCGGGTGAGGAGGCCCACCGGTCGCTTCCCGCCCGATTCGCGGACGAGGACCGCGCGGGATTCCTTCAGCCGGACCAGGAGCTCCCCGAGCGGGGCGTCGGCGGCGACCTCCGGGAAGGGGGGCGCGAGCAGGGAGGAGACGGTCCGCTCCAGTACGGTCTCGTCGGCAAGCGCCCGCTGGAGAATCTCCTCCTCAGTAACGCTGCCGACGTTTTCGGTCCCCGCGAGGACCGGCAACTGGGAGACCTCGTGCTTTCGGAGGAGCTCGAGGGCATCGCGTACGACCGTCGTCGGTTCGACGCTGACCAGGGACGGGACCCCCGCTTTCGCCCGGACGAGGTCTGCCGCGCGGCCCTGGTCGTCGAGCAGCCCCTTCTCCCGCATCCACTCATCGGAATAGAACTTCGAGAGGTACCGGTCGCCGGAGTCGGGAAGGAGCACGACCACGGTGGAGCCAGTCGGGATCGGTCGGGTCGAGAGCCACCGGAGGACGCCCGCGACCGCCGCCCCGGAGGAGCCCCCGACGAACAGCCCCTCCTCCCGGACGAGCCGACGAGCGTAGGAGAACGATTCCCGGTCGTTCACCTCGACGAACTCGTCGATGTACTGGAAGTGGACGGTCTTGGGGATCATGTCCTCCCCGATTCCTTCGACGAGGTACGGGGTGACCTTGGTCAGTTCGTGGGTCCGGAAATAGTGGCCGAGGACCGACCCCTTCGGGTCGACGGCCACGATGCGGACGTTCGGGCGGTGCTCCTTGAAGTACCGGCCGATTCCGCTGATCGTTCCACCGGTCCCGATCGTCGCGACGACGGCACCGAGCGTCTCGCCCCCCTGCCGAGAGATCTCCGGGCCCGTCGTGTGGTAGTGGGCGTCCGGGTTCCCGGCGTTTTCGTACTGGTTGGGGTAGTATGCCCCGGGGATCTCCTTCGCGAGTCGTCTCGCGACCGAATAGTGGCTCATCGGGTGGTCCGGGGCGAGCTGGCTGGGGGTCACCACCACCCGCGCCCCGTAGGCCCGGAGGAGCCGGATCTTCTCCGCGCTCATCTTGTCCGGAAGCACGAACACGGAGTGGTAGCCACGGACCGCGGCGACGAGGGCGAGTCCGACGCCCGTGTTGCCGCTTGTGGCTTCGACGATCGTCCCGCCGGGTTTCAGCCACCCCTTCGCCTCGGCCTCGTCGATCATCCGGGTCCCGATCCGGTCCTTGACCGAGCCCCCCGGGTTCAGGTACTCGAGTTTGGCGAGGATCCGGTACCCGAGCTCCTTGCCGACGCGATGGAGGGGGAGGACGGGCGTCTCCCCGATCAGGTCGAGAATCGTCGAGGGGCTGGGGCGGTCGGCCACGCGGCGGGTAGTGTGGGGTCGGATTAAGGTCTGTCCGAACTGTTAGTGTGGGAAAGTTAAAGCGGTCGAGCGACTCCCCGTCCTTCCCCACCTCCCCGATGATCGGATCACTGGAAGCCGAGGTTCTCCGCGCCCTCCGGGAGCTCGACGAAGCTCCAGCGCGGAACGTCCAGGCCCGGCTCAAGCTACGAGGCGTCCGGGTCGCGTACACGACGGTCGCCACCAGCCTGGGGCGGTTGTTCGACAAAGGCTTGGTCCGACGCCGACGGGAGACCTGCCGGGGCGGGGAGCGGTACCTGTACCGGAGCGTCAACTTCGAGCGGGAGTACCTGCGCGACGTCTTGCGGGGGGTCGTGACGCTCTTCGGCCCCTCCGGTGTCGTCCACCTGAACCAAGAGCTCGCCAAGCTCAAACCGGCCGAGGAGCGAGAACTCCGCCGCCGACTGAAGCTGTAGCCGGCCCAGGGCAGACGGGATGGCCTCGCCTCTTTTCGTGGCGTTGTACATCCCGGTCGTCGTCTGGGCGGCCACGGGGCTCGGCCTCTTGTATGCCTTCCGGCGGTCCGCCCCGCCCGTGGTGTTGCGACTCGCCGCGACGTTTCTCGCGTTGTGGGCGCTTCTCGCGACGACGACCTTGGCGTGGGTCCTCACCCAGGGCGGCTGGAGCGCCATCGTGGCGCTCGCGCAACATCCGCTCCTCTTGTTCCGCCCGAGCGCGGCGATCCTCTGGGTCGAGGGGGCAATCGGCGCTTTCCTCGTGTTCGCCGTTGCATTTCTACTGAACCAGCTCGTGGGCCGAGGCTTCCTCCATCTCCTGCACCCGTCGGAGCGAACATGGCCGCCCAACCTCCCAGCGCCCCGGGATTGGACCTCGTTCCTAGTGTTCCCCTCGGACCGGCCGGAAGCGTTCTCCTTCACCCTCCTCGAATTGGGAGGGAAGTTCGTGGCGCACCGGCGCGAGGTGATCCTGATGTCCGAGGGTCTTGAGCGTAGACTGACCCCCGAGGAGGTCGAGGCGGTCGTGGCGCACGAGTTGGGCCACATCCGCGGGCTCGACAGCCGTTACCTTACATTCCTGCGGACCCTCTCGCGGATGATGCGTTGGGACCCGCTCCTCGCGTACCTCGCGTACACCCTGACCCGCCGCGAAGAGTTCCGAGCGGACGCCGAGGCGGCCCGCATCACCCGGCGCCCTCTCGCTTTGGCCCGGGCCCTGTACAAGGCGATGAGCGCAGCACCGGGGCCATTTCCCGTCGGCGCGGATTCGTTCCTCGGCGGTGCGGGCGAGCGTGGACGGAACGAAGCGCTCGAACGGATCCGCCGCCTCGTCGCGATGGCCGAGTCCGGCGCGTTCGCAGAGGGAAACGGTGCGTAACCGGCGCGCCGTCCTCGCGCTCCTCCTCCTCCTCGCTCTCGTCCTCCCGAGCGCCCTCCCGTTGACCCGGGCGACCCCCGCCCCGATTCCCGTCGGGGAGTGGGGTCAATTTCTCACGGGCATCGAGGTTCCTACTCTGACTCCAGCGAGTACCGGCGTAGTGGCATTCACTCTGGGCGACCCGCTCGGAGTCCCGATGTCGAGCGTAGTCCTCACCCTCGGGTTGTACGCGTTCAACGCCTGGCCGGGAAACGCGACAGGGCCGATTCCGTCCCAAGCCCCGAGGCTTCTCGGCGGAGAGGGCTCCAGCCCAACCTACGGTCCGCCCCCACCTCCCGGACCCGCTTCCATCCTGGTCGGCAACCTCACCCCGGGGAGTCCAGCCTTCTCCTCGCCGGGTTCGATCCCAGTTTTGGTCAGCGTTCCGTCCGGTGCTCCTCAGGGAACCTATGCGATTCGTATCTCCCTCACGTTCGTGGTCGGAGGGAAACCGTACCTCCTCGAGTCCCGTGGCTTCTTCACGCCCGCCGAGTGGGAGAACGCTACGGCCGCGCCGGGCACGCCCTCCTCGCTCAATGCGACGCGTTTGGGAGTCTCCGGAGTCCTTCCGGAGACCGCCCTTCTCGTCCGATCGAATCCGTTCCCGGTCGCCCTCGCGGTCGTCCTCGCCGGAGCCTTGGTATTGGCAGGCGTTGGAGGCTATTGGGCCGTTCGCCGTGGTCCCCGCTCGAGGTCAGGGGCCAAAGCAGGACCGCCTCCCAGCCATGCCGAGACGGCCTTGGGGAAGAGGCGCAGCAACGACGGCGACTGACGGAGAAGTTGCCGGGCCACGTGGGACGGGAAGTCGATGTCGCCGAACGCCACGATGGACGCCTTCAGCTCGGCGCCCTGCAGCGCCTCGATCACGTGGTCGAGGTCCCGGTCCGAGAGCCGGACGAACAGTCGTCGAAGGTACATCGCGCGCTGGAACTCCTCCCCGAGCTCGGCGTGCCACGCCTCGTCGTAGGCCGAGAGCGCGGCCGCCGAAAGGTCCCCGGAGCGGAGCGCGCGGTCCGCCACATCCGCGGCGATCTCGGCGCACCGCATCCCCGTGAAGATTCCCCCTCCGGAGAGCGGCTTCACCTGGGCGGCCGCATCGCCGACGAGTAAGACCCTGGCGGCCGACGTCTTCGGAAGCGTGCCGAT
>JAKIVT010000089.1 GCA_022750415.1 Thermoplasmata archaeon | reverse complement strand
TACCTACCGGAGATCGACTTCGACAAGCCGATCCCGTTGACCTTGCTCGAGCGGATGAAGGTCACCGAGCAGGACTTCAAGGAGGCGCTCAAGCAAGTCGAGCCGTCGAGCCTTCGCGACGTCGCCATCGAGATCCCGTCGACCCGCTGGGAAGAGGTCGGGGGACTCGACCGGGTCCGGCAGGCCCTCCAGGAGACGGTCGAACTGCCGTTCAAGAATCCAGCGGCGTACCGGCGGCTGGGAGTCGAACCTCCCCGCGGCATCCTCCTCTACGGCCCGCCCGGGGTCGGCAAGACCCTCCTCGCCAAGGCGGCGGCGACCGAGAGCCAGGCGAA
Source organism: Thermoplasmata archaeon (assembly GCA_022750415.1). GTDB lineage: Archaea > Thermoplasmatota > Thermoplasmata > Lutacidiplasmatales > UBA184 > Lutacidiplasma. Next base: position 6,109 of record JAKIVT010000089.1, on the reverse strand, counting down.
TTTCATCTCCGTCAAGGGCCCGGAGATCATGAGCAAGTGGGTCGGCGAATCGGAAAAGGCCGTTCGTGTGATCTTCAAGAAGGCCCGCCAGGCGTCGCCCGCGATCGTCTTCATCGACGAGATCGACTCGATCGCCCCCAAGCGCGGCCTCCAGAGCTCGAGCGGGGTCACGGAGCGGATCGTCAACCAATTGCTCACCTCCATTGACGGCCTCGAGGCCCTCGAAGGGGTCATCGTCCTGGCCGCCACCAACCGCCCGGACATCCTCGACGAGGCGCTGATGCGGACCGGTCGGTTCGACCGGCTCCTCTACGTCGAGCCTCCCGGGAAGGCCGGTCGCCTAGAGATTCTCAAGGTCCATACCCGGAAGATGCCTCTCGACGACGTCCGGCTCCCCGAACTCGCGGAACGGACCGAAGGGTACGTCGGGAGCGACCTCGCCGCCCTCTGCCGCGAGGCCGCGCTCGTCGCAATCCGGGAAAACCCGAAGGCGGCCAAGGTCACGATGCTCCACTTCGAGGAGGCCCTGAAGCTCTCGCACGCCTCGTGCGACCCGGAGGCGCTCAAGTTCTACGAAGAGTTCGCCAAACGCCTCACCCGGGAGCCCACCGGCCGTCGGAAGGACGAGGGCGCGCAGACCATCTACCGCTAAGCCGGACCGTCGAGGTTCCGCTCTCCGGGCAAGCTATAAGTAGCGTAGCTAGGTTCGCCGCCGCGCCCCCCCCTAGGGGGGCAGAATGAAGGAGACGTGGAAAACGATGGGTGAGCGACTAGGGCGGGTCGCATTGTGGAGCCTTGTGGTCCTTGTGCTGGCAGGTGCGCTGGCCTCGGTCCCCATGGCGCATGCGGCCTCGACGCCGACCTATACCCTACTGGGGTATGCCGAACAGCCCGGGGGACTCCCGGTGCCGAGCGGGGTCGCTGTCGACCTGATCAGTGCCGCCACCCACCAGGTGTACACCGCGACGTCCCTCCCCGCCACCAGCGGACAGTTCACCTTCAGCTCCGCCGGTAACGCGCCCGCCCTCCAGCCCGGCTGGTGGGGCCTTTGGGTCCCCCCGCAGGCGCACGTTACCCCGAAGGGAAGCTCGACCTCGTACGCCATCCTGCCCGCCGACCAGAACCCGGTCTATGCGTTCGAGAACGTCAGCGAACTGACCACCACCAACTACTCGGTGACCCTCCCGGGCGTCAGCATCGCCCCCTACAACGCCGTGATCTGGGGGAACGCCACCTACAACGGCCAACCCGCGGCCGGCGCCTCGGTGCAGCTCCTCGACCCGACGTTCAACGGCTTCGTGCTGGCGAACAACACGACGGTGAGCACGAAGACCAACACGACCGTGGTCGGCGAGTTCTCCCTCTCGGTCCCGCAAGGGACGTGGGTGCTCGAGACGACCGTTCCGGGCTCCCCGGCGTACATCAACTACACCCGCGTGACCGTGAACACCCCGACGGTGACCGTGAACCCGGTGCTCTCCAACCTGGGCTCCTACCTGACGTGGGGATTCTCCAACCAGTCGGCCCACCCGTCCGCCCACGTCCCGTCCGGTGGCAACGTCACGCTGATCGACCCGACGAACGGGTACATCTACAGCGCGGCGACCCCCGCGGGCGGATTCTACGGGATCGGCTCGTACCCGGCGAACTTCGTCGGTCCAGGCCCCCAAACGTTCGACGTGGTCCTGTCGAACGTCGGGTACGGCACGGCGTGGTACCCCCTGACGGCGTCCCCCGGCAACCACGGCGGCCCCAACCCCCACAACGTCCTCGTTTCGGCCATCGCCCCACCGGCGGTCTACACGACCACCCTGACCTTCGCGAACGGATTCAACAAGGTCCTGGTCAAGACCAACGCGGCGCTCGGGAACGACTCGACCTTCCCCGACCTCGCGAACGCCTCGGTTGGCCAGCTCTGGGCGCAGGCCGCCCTCGACTGGCAGGGGAACACGACGTTCGTGATGTCGAACTACAACGCGCTGGTCAACTGGATCAACTCCTCCGGACCGTTCTTCCCGGCGGGACAGGCCCAGCTGACGGTGAACGGGACCGGCTTCGGACAGCCGACCAACTACTCCATGACCAACGCGACGAACTGCATCGTCTCGTGCGGTCTCAGCAGCGGGGCATGGCTCGACCTGAACTACACCCAGACGTACAACACGACGGCGAAGGTCGGAACGACCGCGCGGGCCTACGCGCTCTCGTTCAACTTCCGGCACCCGACGCACGCGGCGGCGTACAACTACACCTTCGTCCTTCCGAGCGGTTACGTCCTGAGCGCCGGGTCGATCTCGGCCCCGCCCGCCCAGACGTGGATCCGACCGGCGGGCCCCGGTGGGACGTTCACGAGCTTCACGCTCGTATCGAACGCGTCCACGAGCGCGTCCGGAACGGCGGCGCTCACGGTCGTCAAGAGCGGGAACGTCACGGCGAGCGTCAACGTCTCGGTCGCGAACTTCACGTTCTCGTCGAGCAACGTGCTCAACGACAGTACGGGCAACTACACCGTCATCGTCGGCACCGGGGAGAACGTCACGTTCTCCGGCGCGAACTCGACGTTCCCCGCGCAGACGACGGGCGTGAAGTACGCTTGGACGTTCGGCGACGGCGGCAACTCGACGAAGACGACCCCCACCACGAACCACACCTACGCCTCGGCGGGGATCCAGCACGGAACGCTGACGGTCACCGGCTCGGGCGGTCAGACGAGCATGACGACGTTCACCGTCTACGCCTCGAACGCCCTTCCGACGGCGACGATCAGCGTGAACGGCACGGTCCAGAACACGGTCGGGGCGAACTACGTCATCGTCAACTGGTCGACGACGCTCCACTTCAACTCGACCGCGAGCACCGCGCCCCTGTCGGGCACGCCCCTGAAGGGCGTCATCTCGGTGACGACGTTCAACCTGACCGCGTTCAAGAGCACCTGGCTCGCGAACTACTCGGGCGGAGCGAAGACCGGCTCGAACTTCACGGAAACGTTCCTCGGCGCGGGTCACTACCTGACCGCGGGAATGGTCGGAACGGGGTCGGTCGCGTTCCTCGGTTGGCAGTACAACCTGACGATGACGATCTGGGACGCCGCCGGTCACCAGGCGAAGGACAAGCTCGTCATCCTGGTCCGGGACACCGAGAAGCCGCTCCCCGTGGCCGCCGTTCTGAACGCGGCCGGGAAGTCCGTGTCGAGCGCCGGCGTCGTGGAAGGGGCCAACCACACCGCGTACGCCGCCCTGTCGGCGACGAACTCGAGCGACCCGCACAACGGTTCGATCGCGTGGTTCAACTGGTCGATCACGAACAAGGGGAACAGCTCGATCAACATCACCAAGTCCCTCGCGTCGAAGCCGCTCGGGACCGTTCCCGCGAACGTCCCGATGTGGTTCTCCCCGCAGTCGAAGCCGTACATCGTCAACCTGACGGTGACGGACCGGGCCGGGAACCACGCGTACACCACCGTATCCCTCACGGTGGCGGTGAACTCCTCGACGCGGCCGGTGCTCGCGGTTGGCAACCTGACGGCGCCGACCACGATGACCGACGGCTCGAAGTACACCATCTCGGTGAACGTCACCAACACGATCGGGAAGAACTCGACCGCCCAGAGCGTCGCGGTCCTGTTCTACATCCTGCCGCCCTCGGGCTCGGGAAGCCCGATCGCGATCGGTGGCTCGCCCGGGTCGGTCCAGTGGTTCGGGTACACCAACGGGACGGTCAACGCGACGTCGGCGGGGACGGGAACGCTTGCGATCCCGTACAACCAGACGTTCCGCGCGCAGATCACGTGGACACCGGCGCGGACCGGCTCCTGGGACGTCTGGGCGAACGCGACCGCGACCAACGAGTTCGCGGCCGACTACGTCTCGGGCGGCAACCAGGCGCACGCCGCGGTGACGCTGAACCAGAACCCGATCGTCCAGTACGAAGAGTACGGCGGGATCGCCGCGGTGGTCATCATCGCCATCGTGGCCCTCGTTCTCTTCTGGCGCCGGCGGACGGCGAAGCCGTCCACCAAGAGCTCCAGCGGGAAGTCCGGCATCGAGCGCGGGACCGCGAAGAAGGACAAGGACGACGACGACGACGAAGAGCCGTAGCGGCTCGTCCGGTTCGCGCCCCAAACCCATTCCCCCGTTTCGGGGTTGGCCATCCCCTTCGCCCTGCGCCCGGAAGGGTCCGCTCGCGCCGCCGCCCAGCGTTTGAGAGCAGGGTAGCGAGCCTATACCCTGACCCCCGGTTCCGAGACCGGTGCCGACCGGGCTTCGCCACGCGAGCTGGGTCGCCCTGTTCGCCGTGGCGGTCTTCGCGATGGTCCTCCCGCCGGGCCTCCCCGGCGGGATCCACACCTCCCTCGCCTCCGATCCACCGACCGGACCGGGCGCCGCGACCGCCCTGCGCTCGTCGTCGGCGAGCGCTCCCTCGATTCGCGCGCCCCCGTCCGCTCCGGCGGCCGGATCGGGCGGAAACGGGAGCGCATGGTGGCCATGCCCGCTTTGCGCTCCTCCGTCGCGGGCCAACATGAGCCTCGTCACGGACCCTGCGAAAGGCGAGGTGATCCTCGAGGGCGGGTACGCCCAGTCGTCGGGGTACTACCCCGACACGTGGACGTTCCGCAGCGGACACTGGAGGGAGACGTTCGAGTACCCCAACCTCGGGCGGCGGCAGGGCGCCGCCTCGGCCTACGACCCCACGACGGGCCAAGTCGTCTACTTCGGCGGGTTGTACGGCTGGGACAGCAGCGACACCTGGCTGTTCGACGGCACGAACTGGACCCAGCCCGCGTGCGCGTCTACCTGCCCCCCGCCGCCCCGGTTCGGCGCCAGCCTGGTCTACGACGCCCACGACCACTACCTGCTGATGTTCGGCGGTCGGGCGTGCGTGGACAGTACCTGCCCGCTCAACTCCTCGCTCGACAACGATTCCTGGAAGTTCCAGAGCGGAGTTTGGACCGCGCTCACTCCCCTCCTCTCCCCTCCGGCCCGGGCGTGGGCGTCGATGGTCTACGACGCACGGGACGGCTCGGTCGTCCTCTACGGCGGGGAGAACGGCACGCTGCTTTCGGACACGTGGGTCTTCCAGGGCGGGACCTGGACCAATGTGACCGCGGCCGTCGGGGCCGGGCCGGGACCCCGGGCGTTCGCGAGCGCGACCTACGACCCGATCCTGGGGCGTGTCGTCGTCTTCGGCGGCCGGACGCTGTCGGGACCTGTCAATGACGTTTGGCAGTTCGCCGGGTCGGCGTGGAATCCCGTGCCGGTCACCGCGGGTCCGGCCCCCGGGCCACGGACGGGCGCCGGCCTCGCGTACGACCCCACGGAAGGGGGCCTCGCTCTCGTCGGCGGGGTTGCCCTGAACGGCAAGACGAATCCCGCGGGTCTCTGGGAGCTCCGGGGCGACCGATGGGTCGCCTCACCGGACTTCGCTTCCCCTTCCGATGGCCAGGTCTTGACCTACGATGCCCACGACGGCTACGAGCTGCTCTTCGGAGGGGGATCGTTCGGCCTGCTCGGGAACGCCACCTACACGTTCCAAAACGGGACCTGGACGGACATCACGCACCAGATCGCCACGTCGCCGGGTCCTCGATTCGAGACCCAGATGACGTACGACGCGCGGGATGGATACGCGCTGCTGTTCGGTGGGTACGGTTGCTTCAACCCCTCGTGCAGCGGCGGAATCTTCGGGCAGGGTCCTATCAACGACACGTGGACGTACGCGAGCGGCGTCTGGACCCAGGTCGCGACCACGGTGGCTCCACCCACCACGGAAAACGGGGCTCTCGCCTACGATTCCAGCGACCGGGTCGTCGTTCTTCTGACGGAGTGCTCCTGCAGCGTGACGACCCCGGTAACGGAGACGTGGACCTACGCAGGGGGGAACTGGACCAACGTGACCTCGGCCCAGACCGTCCAGCCGACGTTCGGGATCGGCTATGCCACCATGGCCGACTCGCCGTGGGACAAGGGCCTGATCCTATTCGGTGGCCAGGGGACAAATTCCACCTGGCTGTTCTCGAACGGCACCTGGAGCAACGTCAGCTCGACCGCCGGTACGGCTCCGAGCTCCCGCTACGAGTCGGGGTTCGCGGCGGATTCCACGATCGGCGCGC
>JAKIVT010000088.1 GCA_022750415.1 Thermoplasmata archaeon | reverse complement strand
CGGCGAAACTGACTCATTGGCGAGCAGTCCAATGTCTTCCGTCTGAAAGTGAAGACCCCGTGGAGCTTTACTGCAGCCTGCGGTTGTGGTACGAATTCGATTGTGTAGCGTAGGTGGGACTCGTTACCAGGGCGGGCCGCTAGGTCCGTTCCGAGAGGCCAATGAAACACCACCCTTTCGGCTTTGTATCGCTCACCCCGCGAGGGGGACACCCGTAGGTAGGCAGTTTGGGTGGGGCGCCACGCCCTCCAAAATGTAACAAGGGCCCCCAAAGGTCGGCTCAGGTGGGTCAGAAATCCACCGTAGAGTGCAAGGGCAAAAGCCGGCTTGACGGGAATCTGCATAACGAGGATTCCCGATGCGAAAGCAGGGCCTAGCGAACCAATGTGCCTCCCCTGTAGGGGCCATTGATAAGAGAAAAGTTACCCCGGGGATAACTGAGTTGTCTCCAGCAAGAGTCCCTATCGACCTGGAGGCTTGCTACTTCGATGTCGGTTCTGCCTATCCTGGTGGTGCAGCAGCTACCAAGGGTGGGGTTGTTCGCCCATTAAAAGGGATCGTGAGCTGGGTTTACACCGTCGCGAGACAGGTGTGTTGCTTTTTGGCGGAAGTGCAAGGGTCTCTGACGAGAAGGTACCCACAGTACGAGAGGAACGGGGTATCGGCGCCTCTAGTCCATCAGTTGTCTGGCAAGGCATCGCTGAGCAGCCACGCGCTCCGGGATAAGGGCTGAAAGCATCTAAGCCCGAAACCCCCTCGAAAAAGAGAGACCTGTAAGGACATTCGTAGAAGACGAGTTCGATAGAGCCGGGGTGTACGCAGAAAGCCTTCGGGCGATCTGTTCAGCCCGCGGCCACTAACGTCCGCAGCTACGTTAACTGGTTGCATTTGACAGTTAAACAGAACGCGTGTGGTACCTATTTTCCAGGGACCGCCGACTCCTGAGCGGACGCGCTGACCCCACCCCCACCGTTTTCTCCCCGCCCCGGCTCGGTCCCTCGTGCCGTCGCTCGGGGTCCCGAAGAGCCACTGGCCCGTCGTGGCGTGGATCCGGCTGAAGCTCCCCCCGGTCGCCGGGCCGATGACACTTCTTGGGCCGCCGCTCCCCCCCGATCCCCCGCTCGAGATCCTCGAGAAGAATCCGGTCGCGACCGACCCGAGGAAACGCGTCTACGCCTTCGAGGAGGACGTCGAGGACGGGGTCGTCCGAATCATCTGGGACGCCGACGACCCCGAGCTCCTCGAGGCAGAGCTACGGGCCCCGGTCTACGGAGGTCGGGTCCCCAAGGAACGCGTGCGAGCGTTCTGGGACGTCGTGAAGCGTCTCATCGCGCCGGTTGGCCCCCTGCCCGTCGAGGGAGCGGACCCGCGACCGTAGGTCGACGAGCGCGGGGTGGTCGGTCCTCGGGGACGAGTAATCGCACTCTCGCCGTGCTTGGGCGACCACGAAGTCCTCATCCGCCCCGACCGTTTCCACGGGCCGCGTCGACTCTCCATGGGGCGTTTTGGGCTTCCTAGATCCTCGCAACCCGTCCTAGCCCGCGGTAGGGGAACACGTTCCGTCCGCGGCTGGCGGCCCGGTCCCGTCGATCTCAGTGGCTTCCCCACGCGCTCGCTAGCCACCCTTCTGACGGTGACCGTCCTAGTCGCAACCTGGCTCTCGCCCGGGCTCTCGATCACCGGTTCGTCTGCCAGGGCCCCTGTGGGCTGGGTTCCTCTCGCCTCGACTCTCTCGTCCGCAGGCCCCTCCCCGGCCGCGCACCCGTTCGGGGGATCGCCCACTCTCGTCCGCGGGGCGTACAACCTCGGGTCCATCCCGGTCAAGGACACCCCCACCGTCGCCAGCTACGACAGTCGGGACGGGTACCTCTATGTCTCGAATTTTGGATCCCCCCTCAACGGAGGCAACACGGTCAGCATCATCGCGGACCACAACAACACCGTCATCGCGACGGAGAAGGTGGGCGACGACCCGCTGAGCACGGCCTATGACCCGGCCGATGGGTACGACTACACCCTGAATTTCGGCGTTACGAACAACCTGAGCGTATTCAACGGAACGAACGAATTCGCCTCGATCCCGACCGGCGGGTCTCCGTACTATGCCCTATTCAACCCCTCGGACGGGGACATGTTCGTGTCCAACCAGGCCAGCGGAAACATCTCGGTCGTGAACGGCACTACGGTGGTCGCCTCCCCCGTGGTCGGGTTGTACCCGGGCATCTCGACGTACGACCCGAAAAACCAGTACGTCTACGTGCCGAACACGGGCTCGAACAACGTTAGCATCCTGAGCGGCACGACCGTCATCGCCAACGTCAGTGCGGGCAACAGCCCGACCGAGGCCGTGTACGACCCGTCGAACGGATGGGTCTACGTGGTAAATTCGCTCTCGAACAACATCACGATCATCAACGGGACAGCCTTGCAGGCCACCATCCCCGGCGGGGGGTCGCCCAACCGGGGCGGCTACGATCCGGCGAACGGCGACGTCTACGTTGCCGACACCGGGTCGAACTCGGTCCTGGTCATCAACGGGACGACGCAGTTGGCAAATCTTTCCGTCGGAGTCTTCCCTCGGAACATCGTCTACGACGCGGCGACCCAGGAAGTGTTCGTCCCGGATTGGATCGGGGACTCGGTCACCGTAATCAACGGCACCACCGTCGTGGCCACCGTCTCCGTCGGACTCCAACCGTTCTCGGCCACGTACGACCCGGGGACCTCCGAGGTGTACGTCGTCAATTTCAACACCGCCAACCTCTCCGTCCTCGGGAATCCGGCCAACTCCTCCAACGTCACGTTTCACGAGACCGGCCTGCCGAATGGGACGCTTTGGGGAGCACGGGTAGGCCCGACTTCGTTCACAACGAACACATCCTCGGTGACGTTCCCGGAGCCCAACGCCTCGTACAACTACACGGTGCTTCCGGTCCATGCCTTCGCACCGCTCGTCGGATCCGGCACCTTCTCCATGACCGGCAGTCCGGTGGTCGTGAACGTAACGTTCGTCCCCTCCTACCCAATCACGTTCACCGAGTCCGGGCTCGGCCCCGGGGAGTATTGGAATGTCACCATTCCACCGGCTTGGAACGGCTCCGTGAACGTGACGAACGTCCTCTGGGAACCGAACGGGAGCTACGCCTACACGATCGAGCCCGTCGCTGGCTACGTCGCGACCTGGACCGGAAATGTGAACGTGAGCGGGGCCGCGACGGGGGTCAATGTGAGCTTCGTGCAGGTCGTGTATCCCGTCACGTTTCAGGAAACCGGTCTGACCCCCGGTACTTACTGGCAAGCGGGCATAAGTGGGGCCACGAACAACTCGGTGACGGCGGATGTCATCGTATGGGAGCCGAACGGGTCGTACACCTACCAGATTCCGGCTGTGCCCGGTTACGTAGTCGGGCTCTCGAGCGGACCGGTCGCCGTCAACGGGACCGGGCCGACCGTCCCGGTGGCGTTCACTCGGACATTTTCCGTCACCTTCCTGGAGCACGGGTTGCCGACGAACTCGACGTGGTCGATCCGGGTCGGCTCCGCCACCGCGAGCACGAACTCTAGTTCGATCCTCCTACCGGAGACCAACGGAAGCTACGGGTACGCGGTTTCGACCAACCGGACGGGATTCCATGCGAACTCCACCTTTGGGTCGTTTGACGTCCAAGGCTTCGCCATGAGCGTTGATGTCAACTTCTCGGCCAACGCCACGGGGCCGGCGAACTACACCGTGGTCTTCGAGGCGGGTGGGCTGCCGGCCAATGTCGTGTGGACAGTCCATTTCGGCGCTCTGACCAACTCCTCGAGTGGGCTCGTGCACTCCTTCCTCGTGCCGAACGGCAGCTACTCCTTCACCGCGAGCGCACCGGGGTACACGGCGACCCCCTCGATGGGTAGCATCCTGGTCAATGGACCGGGCAGCTTCGCGTCGCCGATCCGCCTGACGTTCCAGGCCGTGGTGGTCGCCCCGCCCGCACGAAACTACACCGTCTCCTTCGTCGAGGAGGGGCTGACGGAGGGGACCAGCTGGGCGGTGGAGGTCAACTCGACCACCGTGCGGGGAACGGGGATGGCTCTCGACTTCCAGGAGGCGAACGGGACCCATACGTACCGGGTAGTCGGGGCGGTGCCCGGATTCGCGACAACCTGGGCGGGACAATTCGTGGTGGCCGGAGCCAACCGGTCGGTGGGGGTCAACTTCCACCTCTTCCTGTACCAGGTCCAATTCACCGAGACCGGACTTTCGAGCGGAACGAACTGGAACGTTACGCTGGGCGTCGACTCGAACGCCTCGGGTGACACTACGCTGACGTTCCAAGAGCCGAATGGAACGTACTCGTACACGTTCGCTGCCGTGAGCGGGTACGCGGGACCCCCGGCCGGGTCCGTCGTCGTGAACGGTTCGAACCCCGGAGCGATCGCGGTAGAGTTCCATCCGAACTCCTCGGCTCCGGCCACCTTCCTTGGGCTCCCTGCTTTCGAGGGGCTCGCCTTGCTCGGTCTGGTCGGCGTCGTGGCAATTGCCGCGGCAGCGTGGCTCCTCCGCCAACGCTCGCGATCCCGAATATCCCCGCCCCCTTCCCTGGCCGAGGAGCAAACGCCGACGGAGACCGACTTGGAGCCGTAGCAGTCCCCCCAGGGACCGCCACGCCCGCGGATCCGGCGACCGCATCGCGGACTCCGAAGAGCTTACGCCCCCATCGGGCTCGATTCGGTCGTGATCCGGTCGACGTTCCTCCACATCCCCGGCGTGGGGCCGGTGACCGAAGCCGAATTGTGGCGGAGGGGGATTCGGGATTGGGCCGACGTCGAGGGGCTGCCAGACAATGGCAGTCTCCCCGACTCGCTCCGCGCTCGGCTGAGGAGGGAGTTGGCCGGAAGCGAGACCGCCCTCGCAGACCGAAGCGTGGAGTACTTTGCGGCCCGGCTCCCGCCCTCGGAGCACTGGCGGCTTTACCCGTCGTTCCGGTCGGAGACCGCGTTCCTCGACATCGAAACGACGGGTCTCTCGCCGTACGAGGGAATCGTTACCGTGGTTACGGTCCACGGCGGGGGGAAAACTCGGACCTTCATCGCCGACGAAGACCTCGAGGAGCTCCCGGCCTACCTGCGGAAGTTCCGATTGCTCTCGACGTTTAACGGGCGGTTGTTCGACGTGCCGTTTTTGGAGTACCGGTTCCCCGGCCTTGCCGTTCCCCGCGTCCACATCGACCTACGGTTCCTCCTGTACCGACTCGGGTACGCCGGAGGGCTGAAGCGGATCGAACAGACCCTGGGAGTCGGGGACCGCTCAGGGGTCGAGGGAATCCACGGCCTGGACGCCGTCCGTCTTTGGGAAGCGTACCGGCGGGGCGATACGGACTCGTTGGCCCGGCTCGTTCGCTACAATCGGGCCGACACCGTGAATCTCGAACCGCTTTTGGAGTTTGCCGTGGACCGTCTCTCCCGCCGGCTTCTGCCGTAGCCCCCCTGCGACTTGCGCCCAGCCGCGGGTTTTCTGCGCTGCGAGGAGATCGCTAGCTTGTCGGTTCGATTTCGACCAGCCGGGGAGGCGGAATGGTGGTGGCACCCGCAACCGTCGCAGTACTCGTGATCCGTCGGAGAGCGAGGTCGCAGTACTCCTGCGAAGCGTCGACGTTGAGGTAGTGGCGGCCGAGCCGGCGGGCCACGACGGCGACCGTCCCGGTCCCACCGAACATGTCGAGGACGGTGTTGCCGCGGTAGCTGTAGAATTTGACGAGTCGTTCAATCAGTTCCTCGGGAAACGGGGCCGGATGCCCCCGACGGCTCCGCTCCGGAGGGATCTGCCAGAACCCGTCGGAGATCTTCTGGAACTCTTCGGAGGTGACGTCAATGTCTTCCTTGCGGCCGGGGAGGTTCCACTGGCCCTTTGAGAAGATCAGAACGTACTCCCACGATGGAATGATGTGAGGGTTGGACGGGCTGCGCCAGCTCCCCCACGCCGTCCGGCGGCCCATCGTCTGCTTGTACCAGATCACCTCGGTCCGCATGATGAATCCAAGGTCCCGAAGGTCGGCCGTGAGTTCGTGATGGATCGGGCGGAACGCCTTGATGGACGTCGGAGCGACGTTGAGCGCGAACCGGCCGCCCGGAACGAGGACGCGGAGGAGGTCGCCCCAGACGGATCTCAGCCATGCCAGGTATTCCACGTGCGCCCGGTCGTCGGAGTAGCCGGCATACGGGATCCGGAGGTTGTACGGGGGCGAAGTCACCGCGAGGTGGACCGACGACGCCGGAAGGCGCCGAAGCGCCTCGCGAGCGTCTCCGTGGATCACCGCGTCGACCCCAATGGGGCGCCGTGATGGGGAACGCGATTTCAGAAACGCCACCTCGTCCAAATGGTCGGGCCTCCGGGGAGCAACGCTCGGAGCCAAAGCGCTGCCGGTTCCCTCCGGCCGGTCAACTCCGCCCTCGGAACGGGAGAGGGATCGAGGTCCTTCGGTATGGAGGGG
>JAKIVT010000087.1 GCA_022750415.1 Thermoplasmata archaeon | reverse complement strand
GGGCGGGTATGTGCTCCTGTTCTCGGGGTTCGAGCACGCCGCCGTCCCGAGGGGGTACGAGGCGAGCGCCGACACGTGGACCTTCTCGGCAGGGGTTTGGACGAACGTGACGGCCACCCTTTCGAGCGGCCCGCCCGCTCGGGCCGAGGGGGGTCTCGTGGACGACACCTACCTCGGCTACCCCGTCCTCTTCGGCGGGCTCATCAACTTCACGACCGGAGGGGGTTCGGGAACGTGGAGCTTCGTCGGATCCGGCTGGACCCACCTGCTTCCCGCCGACCACCCGCCCGGCGGGTACGGGTTCGGCCTCGCGTTCGACCCGTCGGACAACGAGGTCGTCCTGCTCGGGGGCGCCGGGAACACCTGGGTATTCTGAATCGGTCGGAGGTCGGGGCGGGGCGCGAGGGCCCCGCGCCCTTCGCCCCGGGCGGACGGCGCCCCCGGGCGACACGGTAAAGCTCCGGTCGGAGTCGGCCCGACGTGCTCCTGCAGCAGTTCAACATCGGCCCGTACCAGAATTTCACCTACCTCGTCGCGGAGGCGAAGGGAGGGGAGGGGGTCGTGATCGACCCGTCGTACGGGATCGAGCCGGTGCTGGCCGCGATCGACGAGAGTTCGGTCAAGGTCCGGTTCATCCTCAACACCCACAGCCATCGCGACCACGTGGCGGGGAACGACGAGGTCAAGGCGCGCACCGGGGCGAAGGTCGTCGCCCACGCGGTCGCGCCGCTCCACCAGGACGTCTCCGTCTCCGACGGCGACGCGTTCGATTCCGGGCGCCTCAAGTTCCGGGTCGTCCATACTCCGGGCCACACGAAGGACAGCGTCCTGTACATCTTCGAGGGCCAGGTCGCGACCGGCGACACCTTGTTCGTGGGCGAGTGCGGTCGGACCGACCTCCCCGGCGGGGACCCCTCGGAGATGTACGACAGCCTCCTCGGACGGGTCGTGAAGCTCGACGACGGATTGGTCGTACTTCCCGGCCACGACTACGGCGTGACCCCGACCTCGACGATCGGCCGGGAAAAGAAAGAGAACTACACGCTCCAGCCCCGGACCCGCGAGCAGTTCCTGAAGTTCCTCAAGGAGTGAGCGGACCCGATGCCCCCCATCCCCGCCCCGGAAGGCCGGACCCTCTGGATGCTCGGCGCCCGGCGACCGGGACCCGGAGTGCCGACGCGCTCGGAGCTCATCGAACGCCTCCGGGCCTTGGGGAAATCCGGCCCCGAGCTCGTCGCCGTGTTCGACGCCCGGTCGATTGCCGGCGAGCGGCATCTCCTCTCCGCGTGGGCCCATCTCGGCCGTTCCCGCGGGCGGGGCGAAGAGCGCCTCCGGGACCGGAGCGCCGAGTTCGCCTTGTTCGTCGCCGGCGACGACCAGCTCCCGCGGGCGCTGCAGAAGGTCGGGTTCCAGGACGACAGCCAGACGTTCGTCGTCGTCGGCGAACGGCCTCGAGTACCGGCGGAAGTGTTGGCCGCGCTCGGGCTCGTCGAGGACGCCGCCGCGTATCCGCGGCCGGTCGACGGCACGACGCTCGACCGCCTCGGGATCACGCCCGCGGAGCGTCAGATCGTCCCGGCGACCAGCTGGGAAGGTCTCGTTCTCGAACGGATCGCGCTGCTCGAGCTGTCCGCGGCCCACGCCCCGGGGCGTCCTCCGGCCAAACACTCATAGGCGGGGCGGTGGCTGGGTCGGGCCGGCGCGTGCAGGCGTAATCTAGCGGTAGGATGTCAGCCTTCCAAGCTGACTACCCGGGTTCGAACGGCCGGCGGGATTCCCCCACCAGCCCGACAGTCCCGGCGCCTGCATGCGTCCCGACGGACCCCGGCGAATCCGCGTTGGAACGGAGACGTTTATCGACCCCAGCGAGCGTGTCGGGTCGGCGTGCTGAGGTAGCCTAGCCCGGGAAGGCGCCAGCCTTGAAAGCTGGTGGCGGCAACGCCGCGGGAGTTCAAATCTCCCCCTCAGCGCTCCCCCTCCACCGCCGGTCCGGAGCTCCCGCCTCGACGGGCCGAGGGGGTTGCGGCCCGTCTCGCGAGAACGATTATATCTCGTGGCCCGCTCGCTCGCCTTCCGATGGGCGACGCGGCGGCCTCCACGCCGCTCATGGAGCAGTACGAGGGGGTGAAGGCCCGGTACCCGGGCCATCTCGTCCTGTTCCGGGTCGGCGATTTCTACGAGACGTTCGGCGACGATGCGAAGCTGCTCGCGAAGGAGCTCGAGATCACGCTGACCGCCCGGTCCCCGGACACGTCCGGAGAGCGGACGCCGATGGCCGGGGTCCCGCACCACGCGGTCGACTCCTACCTTGGGCGCCTGGTCCGCAAGGGGTACAAAGTCGCGGTGTGCGACCAGGTGGAGGACGCGAAGTTCGCGAAAGGCCTCGTCCGCCGCGAGGTCACCCGGGTCGTGACCCCGGGAACCGTCCTCGAGGACCGAATCCTCGGAGGGCCCGACCACAGCTTCCTCGCGTGCGTCGTGCTCCGCCCGGCCGAGCCGGCCGCGTTCGCGGTCGTCGACATCACGACCGCCGAGTGGTTCCGAGGCGTCGCCGCCTTCCCCGGCCCCGATGGCGCCGCGGCGGCGCTCGCCCCGTTCCAGCCGCGGGAGATCCTCCTGTCCGAGACCGGTCCGGCCGCCGCGGCGGGCGGCCTGCGCGCGGCCCTGGCCCGAGAGTTCCGCACCGCCCGACTCGAGTCGGCACCGGAGGCGGCTCCCCTCGACTCGGTCCCAGCCTCGCTGGCCAACGGAGCCGAGGACGCCGAGCTCCGGCTGGTCTCCTATCTGAAGGTCGCTCAACCTCGCCTCCTCCCGTTCCTCTCGAGGGTCGGCGGACCCCACCCGGTCCGTCACCTGCGGCTCGACGCGAAGACGCTCCGGCACCTCGAGATCACCCGGCCGATGAACCCGGACGAGCCGGACGGTCCGACTCTCCTCTCGACGTGGGACCTGACGCTGACCGCGAGCGGGCGGCGCACCCTCGGATTGTGGCTGAAGCAGCCGCTCGCGGACGTCGCGGCGATCCGCGCGCGTCACGACGCCGTGGCGTGGCTCGTGGAACGCGGGGCCGATGTCGAGCGGTATCGGCGGGACCTGCATGGGATGGGCGACCTCGCCCGCATCGCCTCCCGGTTGGTGGGTCGACGGCTCCGTCCTCCCGAGCTCGGCACGCTGCGCGACGGGCTTGCCGCCGTGGAGCGACTGCGGGCCCGCCTCGCCCTGACCCGGGATCCCCCCGCCGTCCTCACGAGCCTTCTAGGGGAGCTCGCGCCGGTGCCCGTGCTCAGGGAGTTGCTCGCCTCGGCCCTTCCGAGTTCTCTTCCGACGAGTGTCGACTCCGGTCCCCTGTTCCGTGCGGGGTACGCGAGCGACGTCGACCGGGCGCGGACCGCCGAAGCCGAGGGGCTCCGCGAGTTGACCGAGCTGGAACGGGCCGAGCAAGAGGCGACCGGAATCCGGAGCCTGAAGGTGGGCTACAACCAGGTGTTCGGGTACTACTTCGACGTCTCCCGACCGAACCTCGCCAAGGTTCCGGCCCACTTCCGCCGCAAGCAGACCCTCTCGGGGGGCGAGCGGTTCACGTCCGAGCGACTGCAAGAGCTAGAGACTCGCGTGCTCGCCGCCCGCGCCGATGCCGAGACGGCGGAGCAGGGCGCGTGGGAGCGGTTCCTAGGGTCGGTCGAGCTCCATGTCCCCGCCGTCCACCGTCTCTCCCGGGCCGTCGGCGAAACCGACGCGCTGCTCGCGTTCGCCGCGATCGCGCAGGCCCGGGGCCACGTACGGCCAACCGTCGACGACAGCACGGCGATCGTCATCCGGGACGGTCGGCACCCGGTCCTCGACCGGACCCTGCCGGGGGCGTTCGTCCCGAACGACACCGACCTCGACGCAGAGACCGCCCGGCTCCTGGTGCTCACCGGGCCCAACATGTCCGGGAAGTCGACGTACATGCGCCAGGTCGGCCTGATCGTCGTGCTGGCGCAGGCCGGCGCGTTCGTTCCCGCCAAGTTCGCCCGGATCGGGCTCGTGACCGGGCTCGCCACACGGATGGGATTCACCGACGAGATCGGCCGCGGAAAGTCGAGCTTCATGGTCGAAATGAGCGAGGTCGCGGAGATCCTCGCCACGGCCGATTCGAGATCCCTCGTCCTCCTCGATGAGGTGGGCCGGGGCACGAGCACCTTCGACGGTCTCTCCATCGCTTGGGCGACCCTTCGGTACCTGCACGACCGGGTGAAGTGCCGGACCTTGCTTGCGACCCACTACCACCAGCTGACCGAGCTGATTGAAGGACTCCCGGCCGCGCGGAACGGGCACCTCGCCGCTCAGGAAGGCCCGAACGGGATTGTGTTCCTCCACCGGCTCGTCCCGGGCAGCACCGACCGCAGCTACGGGATCCACGTCGCGAAGCTCGCGGGGCTGCCGGAGGAGCTGGTCCAGGAAGCGGAGCGACGGCTGAAGCGTCTGGAGGCGGAAGGCGTGGAGCTCGGTCCGTCGAAACGTGGGTCCGCCCCCACCCGGTACACTCAGGCGATGCTTCTGCCCGCCGAGGACGGGAAGATCCGGGACTCCCCGCTCGAGCTCGCGCTTCGGGCCCTCGACCTAGACCGGATGACGCCGCTCGAAGCGCACCAGTGGATCCAGGACTGGCGACAGAAGCTTTCGCAGGAGAAGCGGAGCGCCGAATGACCGCCCGCTCCGAACGGGCACCGATCCGGCGGCTCTCCCCCGAAGTGGTCCACCGGATCGCGGCGGGCGAGGTCGTCGAGCGGCCCGCGTCGGTCGTCAAGGAGCTCGTCGAGAATGCGCTGGACGCCGGCGCGACCGAGGTGACGGTCGAACTCCAAGGGGGAGGGCTCGAGGGGATCGAGGTCCGGGACGACGGAGACGGGATTCCCAGCGAGGAACTGACCCTCGCCGTCGAGCGGTACGCCACGAGCAAGCTCGGCGACGCCGACGGTCTCGAATCGATCGGGACGCTCGGGTTCCGGGGTGAGGCACTGGCCGCCATCGCGGCGGTCTCCCACCTATCGATCGCGTCGCGCGTCCGAGCCGCCGACGCGGGGGCGACGATCTCCGTGGACGGGGGCGCGGTGGGGGTCCCCGCGTCCACGGGCCGGGCGGTCGGCACGACCGTTCGCGTCCGCGACCTCTTCTACAACGTCCCGGCGCGACGGAAGTTCCTGCGCGGCGCGGCCGCCGAACAGCTCGCCGTCGGGGACGTGATCGACCGGCTCTACCTCGCGCGACCGGACTTGTTGCTCACCGTGACGGCCGATGGACGTGTCGTACGGCAGTACCCCCGCGCGACCGGCGCGATCGACGCCGCGGCGCGAGTGCTCGGGTCCGAGCTGCTCGACCACGCCGTAGAGGTCGCCGACGGACCGGCGGACGGCGTGACCATCGCCGGAGTCGTCGGTCGCCCCTCCCTCCATCGGGGGACCTCGCACGGCGTCTACCTCGCGGTGAACGGCCGGGCCGTCGAGTCGAAACCGCTTGCCCAGGCGATTCGGCTCGCGTACCGCGACTACCTGCCCCCGTCCCGCTTTCCGGTCGCGGTCGTTCACCTGAGCATCGACCCCACGCGGGTGGACGTGAACGTGCACCCCACAAAGCGAGAGATCCGGATAGCCCGCGAGCGGGACGTGGCGGAGCGACTTCGCGTGGCGGTCCGTCGCGCGATCCGGGAAGGCAGCCACACCGTGGACCGCGATGTGCCCGTCCGCGAGCCCTCCTCCGATGTCGAGGTCTCGGACGATGCGGTCGACGGGGGAGTCCCCGCCGGCGCGATCTCCCTCGCGGCGATCCCGGCCTCTCGCCAGCGGACGCTCGTCGACCGGGAGCCGGCGCCGGCGATCGCGGGGACCTCTCGGCATCCGTCGATCCGACTCCTCGGGTCGGTCTTCGACCTCTATTGGCTCGGGGAGAGCGAGGGGGCGCTCGTTCTGGTGGACCAGCACGCCGCCAGCGAGCGGGTCGTTTTCGAGGCGCTGCGGTCGGGCAGCGGTCTCGTGCGGCAGGAACTCATGGACCCGCTGACGCTCCGGCTGACCGCCCGCCGCGCCGAGGCGCTCGCGGCCCACGCGGCCCCGGTCGATGCCGCCGGGTTCACGGTTGAGCCGTTCGGAGGGGACGCCTGGAGACTTCGCGCCGTTCCTTCGTACCGCGGCCGACGGGCCCGTCCCCAAGCCCTGTTGGAGCTCCTCGACGAGCTCGCCGACGGGGCTCGGCCCACCCTGCCGGATGGAATGGAGGAACGGGTCGCGGCCTCCATCGCTTGCCACAGCGCGGTTCGCGCCGGCGACGTGATCGAGGCCGCCGAGATGGGCCGGATCCTCGGGGCCCTCTTCGGACTCGGCGACGCGGCGTTCGCCTGTCCCCACGGCCGCCCTGTCGTGGTACAGGTTCCCCGCTCGCGGCTCGACCGGTGGTTCCTCCGTCCGGGAGCCTGAGCCCCGAAACCGTCCCATGCTCGAGACCGAACT
>JAKIVT010000086.1 GCA_022750415.1 Thermoplasmata archaeon | reverse complement strand
GCGTACGTCTTCGCGGTGGCCGGCGCGGCGCCGGTGACCCAGCTCAGATGAACTCGTCGAGCAGGGCCTCGCGACCCTTCATCCCCGTCGGCTGACCGACGAGGGGACCGGCCGAGAGGACCTCCTCGAGGTCCTCGTACGTGGGCTTGTCGACCTTGTAGAACAGCCCCGTCGGCACCTTGTCGCCCCACTCGATTGCGCGCAGCCACGCCTGTCCGATGTCGCTCGGGTCGTGGCCGGCGCTCTCGAGCTTGTAGACCCGCTGGCGGAACCAGTCGAACGTGTTGATCTTGTTGTACGTGACGCAGGGGCTCAGCGCGTCGATGAAGGCAAACCCCTTGTGCTGGATGCCGCCCGCGATCAGGTCGGCCATCTGCTTGACATCGCCGGAGAACGCGCGCGCGACGTAGGTCGCGCCGCTCGCGAGGGCGAGCGCGAGGGGGTGGATCGGGTTCTCGATGACCCCCGTGGGGGTCGACTTCGTCTTGTGCCCCATCATCGACGTGGGGGACGCCTGGCCGGTCGTGAGCCCGTAGATCTGGTTGTCCATGGTGACGTACGTCAGGTCGACGTTGCGTCGCATGGTGTGGACGAAGTGGCCCGCGCCGATGCCGAACCCGTCGCCGTCGCCCCCGGTCGCGATGACCGTGAGGCCGTGGTTCGCCCAGCGGATCCCCTCGGCGATCGGGAGCGCCCGGCCGTGGATGCCGTGGAACCCGTAGGAGGAGAGGAAGTGCGGGAGGTTCGACGAGCACCCGATCCCGGAGACAATGACCGTGTCGTGGCTTGGGATCTTGAGCCGCTTGACCGCCATCTCGACGGCCGCGACGACGCTGAAGTCCCCGCAGCCGGGGCACCAGGTCGGCTTCGTGTCGGACTTTCCAAGCAGCGGCAGCAGGTTTCCGACCGTCGGAGTGACCGACGGAGCACTAGTTCCGGCCATGACCCAGGACCTCCACGGCTTTCGCCACGATCTCGTGCGGATAGAACGGCTCGCCGTCGTACTTCAGCAGCTTCTGGGGGAAGGCGCGGCCGGTCTCGGAGCGGATCAGGTGCCCGAGCTGGCCGGAGTAGTTCGCCTCGACGAGGAGCGTCGTCTTCGCGCGGCCCAGTGCAGCGTCGAGCTGCTCGGCGTGGAGAGGGTAGACGGTCGGGAGCCAGAGGAGGTTCGTCGCGACGTTCTTGACCGCGAGGGCCTGCATCGCGTCGCGGATCGCTCCGACGGTCGAGCCCCAGGCCACGAAGGTGAGCGGAGCGTCCGCGGGTCCCTCGAGCACCGGCCCCTCCGTCGAGGCGGAGAGTCCCGTGAGCTTCCCCATCCGCTTCTGCATCATCCGGACCCGCTCGGCGACCCAGATGGGGATCCCCGACTTGACGTCGGAGATGAGATGGCCCTTCTCGTCGTGCTCGTCCGAGCCGGCGATCCAGTTCAGCCCCGGCTGACCGGGAAGGGCGCGGGGCGAGACTCCGGAAGGCGTGTACTGGTAGCGCTTGTAATCGTGTCCGTTCGGCTGGACCGAGTACAGCGACGGAATCTCGATGTTGAGGTCGATGTCGGAGCGGTCGACCGTCATGTAGTTCTCCGAGAGGTGGAGGTCGCTCGCGAGCAGGATTGGGGTTTGCCAATCCTCGGCCAACTGGAACGCCTTGATCGTCGCCCGGTACGCCTCGAGGCAGTTCGACGGCGCGAGGATGGCTCGGGGGAACTCGCCCTGCCCGGCGCCGAGCATGAGGTTGAGGTCCCCCTGTTCGGTCTTCGTGGGGAGTCCGGTGGACGGCCCCGCCCGCTGCGACTCCACGACGACGAGGGGGATCTCGGCCATCCCGGCCATGCCGAGGGCCTCAACCATGAGACAGAAACCGCCCCCGCTCGTGGCGGTCATCGACCGGACGCCTCCGAACGAGGCGCCGATCGCCATGTTGATGGCGGCGAGCTCGTCCTCCGCCTGCTTCACGACGATCCCGAGCTCGTGCGAATGGGCGGCGAGCCAGTGCATGATCGTCGAGGCGGGCGTCATGGGGTACTGGGCGAGGAACTTGCAGCCGGCGGCCGCCGCGCCGAGGGCGATGGCGGCATTGCCCGTCATCAGCAGCTTCGCCTCGCCGGCCTTCGACACCGCGTGGTCGTTCGGCGAAGCGTTCGCCTGGGCGTGGGCGAATCCGTCGGCCGCCGCGCCGAGGTTCCAGTCGACGACTTCCCCCTTCTTCTTGCCGAACGAGTCGGCGAGCGTGGACTGGAGGACCTCGAGGGGGATGCCCGACAGGAAGGCCGTGGCCCCGAGTCCGCCGGCGTTCTGCAGGATCGACTGCGAGGTGTACTTGCGCGCGATGGCGAGCGTCGGAACCGGGAGCGCCTTGGTGCCCACGGGGAGAGAGCTCGTCGGAATGTCGAACTTCTCCGGGTCGAAGACGACCGTACCCCCCCGCGAGAGGCTCGGGAGATGGACGTCCGCCGTCTCCTTGTTCATGGCGTAGAGGACATCGCAGGCGTCCCCCTGGGAGTAGACCGGGGCGGCCGAGGCCCGCGCCTGGAACCAGACGTGGCCCCCGCGGATCACCGACTGGTAGGCGTTGAGCCCGAAGACATGGAGGCCCGTCCGCGAGAGCGACTTGGAGAGCGTCTCGCCGACCGATGCGATCCCGTCGCCCGCGGCCCCGCCGGCGCGGACGGAAATCTCTTCCATCGGGGCAGTTCGAGAAGGGGTGGCTATTAATCGGTTGTTACCAGCGCGCCGACAGGCCGGCCCGGAACTGTCGTCGAGGGCGCGCATCGAAACCGCTTAGCCCGCAGGAGCGATCCCCGGGCGATGGCGGGGTCGGTTCGGATCCGGCTCTACGCCACGGCCCGGGAGGCGGCGGGCGCGGCCACGATCCGGCGGCCTATCGGACCTTCCGGCATCTCCCTCCGGGAACTCCTGCAAGAGTTGGGCACCGAGCGTCCCGGCCTCCTTCCAATCCTCCGTCACGCCCGGTTCGCCCGGAACGGCACGTATCTTCGGGGCACCCGCGCGCGGTTGCACGATGGCGACGAGCTCGCCGTCCACCCCCCGTATAGCGGTGGGTGAACCGTGGAGGTCGAACTCACCCGACGCCGCCTCGACGTGGCCCGGGCGTACCGCGAACTCGAGGACCCCGAATCCGGGGGCGTCGTGGTCTTCGTCGGCCGGGTCCGGCCCGATCGCTCGGAGCGCGGCACCGTGGCGGCCCTCTGGTACGAGGCGGACGAACGGATGGCGACCGAGCGCTTCCATTCCCTCGTCCAACAGGCCCATGTCCGATACCAGGCTCGTCGGGTGGTCCTCTGGCATCGCCTCGGCAAGCTCGGCGTCGGGGAGGTGTCGGTCGTCGTCGGGGTCGCCGCCGGGCACCGGGCCGAGGCGTTCCGCGGGGCGCGGTTCCTGATCGAGGGGGTCAAGAAACGGGTCCCGATCTGGAAATCCGATTGGACCCCAGGGGCGCCGGAGACCTTACGACGTCCGGCGGGGCGATCGACGCGAGGCCCGGGACCGGCCACGCCCCGGCGACCTCGGCGCAACCTCGTCCGGCCGTCGTAGAACGGGAACGGCGACCGCCCGGGCCGCCGCATCGATGAGCGGGTCGGCCCCGCTTATATACCACGGTCCGGGTTCTGGCCGATGGCCGAACCGACGGAGGCGACGACGGGCCGACCGAGCTCCGCACCGCCCTCGGCCGCGCCGGCCCGGGGACGTCCGGGGGGCGTTCTCCAGAAGATGGGGAAGGGTCAGATTACCCACGTCGTTGCGGTCGGCTCGGGGAAGGGCGGGGTCGGGAAGTCCTCGACGACCGCCCTGCTCGCCGCCGAACTCCGCCGCCGGGGACTGGCCGTGGGCCTCCTCGACGCGGACGTTACCGGTCCTTCGATTCCGCGGCTGTTCGGGCTCTCGGGCCCGCTGGTCGACAAGGGCGAGGGGATCGAGGCGAGTCGGAGCGCGAGCGGGATCCCGATCGTCTCCTCGCAGTTCTTGGTCGAGGACGAACAGGCCCCGGTGATCTGGCGCGGTCCGCTCGTCACCCGGCTCATCATGCAGTTCTTCGGCGGAGTGAACTGGGGGAAGCTCGACTACCTCCTCATCGACATGCCACCCGGGACGAGCGACGTGCCCCTGACCGTCTTCCAGACGATCCCCATCGACGGGATGGTCTTCGTGTTCACGCCCCAGGACCTGGCGGCGATGATCGTCAAGAAAGCGATGAACATGGCCCGCGACCTCCACGTTCCGCTGCTCGGCGTCGTCGAGAACATGAGTTACCTCTCCTGCCCCCACTGCCACGAACGGATCCCGTTGTTCGGGGCCGGCAGCCTCGACAAAATCGCGGGGGAGTACGGCGTCCCGGTGCTCGGCAAGGTCCCGGTCGACCCGGCGCTCTCGGACGCGGCCGACCACGGAAGGATCGAGGGGTATGCTTCCCCGGAGATCGCGGCCATCGCCGAGGCGTTCCTCGCCGCCGTGGCGCACCAGACGAGCGACGCCCTTACGACGCTTTGACGTTCCGAAGGTCGGAGAACGCGACCGTCTCAGTCGGCACGCCGCGTCGGTGAAGGGCGTCGGCCAACCCACGGATGTGGGCGTCGCCGACGACCGCTGCCACCCGGCCATAGCCGTTGCGGCGGGCGTCCGCGAGGCGGGCGGCCATGTGCTCGTTCCGTTCGTCGAGGAGGACCCGGGCGACCCCGGGGTAGCTCTGCCGAAGCTGGTCGACGTACTCGTCCGGGGCCTCGGCGTACCGGTCGATCTCCTGGCGGACGATTCGCGACGGGATGACGAGACCTACGACACTCCCCGCCACGAGCAGGATCCGCTCGCGGAACGACATCGAACCGATGAGCCGGGCGACGGTCTCCCGGATCGGGTCGTCGATGAGGAGGAGGGGGATGCCGCGTTCCTTCGCGAGCGCGGCCGCGCTCCGCATCTCGGCCCCGGCGATCCCCGACCCGAGTTCGCCTCCCAAGCGGCGCTGGACGACGCCCCATAACCGAAGGAAGAACGGACCTCCTCCCTTCGACGCTTCCGGGGTCCCCTCCGTCAGAAGGGCCCGGGCCCGTTCGTCATCGAGCTCGACCGCGATGGCGTCGAGGGGCCGGTTGCGGAGGGTGGACCGGATCGGGCCTTCCAGGTCCACGACGTGGGCGGCTCCCAGCAGCAGGACCGGCGCCTCGAGCGTGCTGGAGTACACCCCCGACCGACCCGGCGCCACCAGATGGGGATTGCGGCCCCTGCGCAGGGTTTTGGACCGGAACGGCTGTCGACCGACCGATGGCGAGCCCGTTTCCTCCGCCGCAGGAGCCGAAACCGCCGAGCGGGCGCACCCGGCACCCGTTCTTCATGCACGCGATGGTGCGGGGGCAGCAGGTCGCGGTCCAGGCGACCCTCGCCGAGGCGGCGGCGTTCGACGCCCTTCCGAAGCTCCGCGACCCGAAGACCCACCTCCTCACGACGGGGATTGGAACCTCCTTTCACGCGGCCATCGCCGTCGCGGCGGCGGCCCGTGCCGCGGCCCCGGGTCGGGTCGCGGAAGCCCGCACGGCGTTCGACCTTCTGGACGCTCCCGAGACGGCCAACGCGGACCTCGCCGTCGCCTTCTCGGAGTCGGCGGAGACGTACGTCACGGTCCGAGCCCTCGAGCTCCTCCGAACTCGGAACGTCCCGACCCTCCTCATCACGGCCGCCCCGTCCGGCGAGGGTCGGGAGATGGCGGGGACCGTGTTCGAGACGAAGTACTCCCGTGAGGACTCCTGGACCCACACGGTCAGCTACGCGGCCGCCGTGGCCGCCGGGTGGTCGCTCGTCCAGCCGCAGCCGGATCCGGTCGTGGACGCGACGGTCGTCGCGGCGATCGGCGACACCCTCGACCTCGAGCCGAAGGTCCTCGAGACCGTGGAGGCCATCGGGGACCGGGACCGGTTCGTCCTCGTCGGTTCCGGCAGCGCGGAGGCGACCGCCCGGGAAGCGGCGCTGAAGATCCGGGAAGCCACGGGTCGGTTCGCGACCTCCGTCGGGGTCGAAGAACTCCTCCACGGCATCCTCCCATCGGTGACCGAGCGGACGGCGGTCCTGGCGATCTCGGGGACCTCCCTCGAGCGGCAGCGGGCCGACGAAGGTCTCACCGCCGCCCGCCACCTCGACGCCTTCCCATGGCTCATCGACACTTCCGGAGCCCCCACCGTCGAGAGCGGACTGGCGCTTCCGCCAGTTCCGCCCCCGATCGCCCCGATCGTCCAGGGAATCCCGTTCCAGTGGCTTGCCTACTGGATCGCGGTCCAGGACGGTCGGAATCCGGACATTATGGGGCTCGACGACCCCAAGGTCCTCGCCGCCCGCCGGAGCTTCGGCATCTGACCCGACGAGCGGCGGTGGCACCGTTCGCCGGGGATGGCATTCGCCAAACCCCAAATAGGGACTCTCGGTCGCGCCGACGATGGCCTGGACGATCTTCGAGGTGCCGAGCGCCAAGCGCACCGAGCTCGACGCCGCCCTGAACGACGACATCGTCTCCCGCCAAAGCCAGAAGATCCGGGACGCCGCCACCGCGGGAGGCCCGGCCGGTCAATTGTTCGTGGTCGTC
>JAKIVT010000085.1 GCA_022750415.1 Thermoplasmata archaeon | reverse complement strand
CGGCTCCCTTCGGCGATGGCGAGCCGTTGGGCTTCGCGTTCGTCGCGGATGTGGGCGAACCGGGTCTTCCGCAAGTACTCCTGGATGTGGCGCATCACCATCAGCGCGTAGTACCCAGTGTAGAAGCCGCCGAGAGGGAAGTCGTAGTTCGTGTCGGAGGCGAGGGCGATGAATTCGTTCCCCTTCCACGTCTGGACTCGGCTCATGGTCTCGAAGCCGGCCGAGAGGCAGACATCCATCCGGCCGGAGGCGACCGCCTCGTACGCGGCTTGGAAGCACTCCCCGCCCGTCGCGCCGCCCCACTCGATCCGGACCGACCCTTTCGGGTTCAGTCCGAGATAGTCCTGGACCATGCTCGCCGCCTTCAGCTGGCGGGTGAAGTGGTCAGAGAAGTAGGAGATCCGAGAGCCGTCGATCCGGTCCTTCGTGAGGTTCGGAATCTCCGCGAGGGCGGCGTCGTACGCCTTCTTCACCATCAGGCGGAAGTCCATCGCCGGGTGGGCCTTCGCGAACTTCGTCAGACCCCCGGTAACCATGTACACGCGGCGCCCGCCGCGGGGGTTCCGGTCGGAGGTCGGTCGCGCTGCGGACTTCGCGGTCGGTCGTGCCGGCAATTCGGTCCCTCGGTCGGCGGCGAACACCGCCCCGTTCTTGAGCGTATGCGTCGCGCCGGCCGGTCCCCCCGTACTCCGGCGACCCCACCGCGCCGGAACGACTAAGAACCGGGCCCACCGGTCGGGGCGCGATGCCCGGCCCGAAGCAGGACGTCGTGTCGATCGTCGACCTCGCCCCGGCCTTGCCCTCGCTCCTCGCCCGGGCCAACGCGATGAAGCGGGCGCGCCACACCGGCGACCTCTCGAGGACCCGGCCTGGCACGAACCTCGCGATGATCTTCGAGAAGGCGTCGACGCGGACCCGGACCTCGTTCGAGGTGGCGATGAACGACCTCGGGGGCCACGCGCTCTACATGTCGTCGCGCGACCTCCAGCTCGGGCGGGGCGAGACGATCGCGGACACCGCGCGCGTACTTTCGCGCTACGTTGACGCGATCTGTTACCGGGCGTTCCGCCACGAGGACATGCGCGCGCTCGCCGACGCGGCGACCGTTCCGGTCCTCAACGCGCTCGACGACCGCGAACATCCCTGCCAGATCGCGGCGGACCTGCTGACCCTCTACGAGCGTTGGCACGGGGCGTTCTCGGGTCGGACCCTCGCCTACATCGGGGACGGAAACAACGTACTGAACTCCCTCCTCCTCGGTTCGGCCATCGTCGGACTCAACATCGTGGCGGCGACGCCGAAAGCGTACCGACCCCCCGCCGACGTGGTGACGGAGGCGGAAGGGTGGGGAAAGCGCTCGGGGGCCTCGGTCCAGTTGGTCGACACGCCCGCCGAAGCCGCCAAGGGAGCGGACGCGTTGTACACCGACGTCTGGGTCTCGATGGGCGACGAGGCCGAGAAGGAGGCGCGCGAGGCCGCCTTCCGCGGCTACCAGCTCAACGCCGAGCTCCTCGCTCTCGCCAAGCCGGGTGTCTGGGTCCTCCATGACCTTCCCGCGCACCGCGGGCAAGAGATCACCGACGAGGTGATGGACGGTCCGCGAGCCGCGATCTGGGACCAGGCCGAGAACCGACTGCATGCGCAGAAGGCGATCCTCGAGCACGTCCTCCAGGCTCGCGCCGGCTGACGCCGGCGACGTCCGTTACGTGCGCGGCTCGGGGTCCGCCCGGAGCCGGATGTGCAACAGCCGCTCGACCTTCCGGATCGTCCCGTCTGGGGGCCGGAACGACCCCGACTCCAACTTCAGGACGACGCTTTTCTTCTCGTTCAACCGCTTGCCGAGTTCCTCCGGGGTCCAGAGCAGCGCTTCGCGAGCGACCCGGATCCGACGACCCCAGTCCGGCGCGAGTTCCATGTCCGGCATCTCGGTGTAGAGGTCGCGCTCGGCCACCGACCGGGCCGCACGGGGCGTGATCCGCGTCCCGTCCCGGGGTGGGGGCGGGGCCGAACCTGCCGGAAGGACGGGGGGCGCCACCGCCACCCCGAACTTGCTGCAGGAAGGGCAGAGCTGGAGCACGGAGCTCTCTACCCGAACCGCGGTCGTCGCCGGGACATCCTCACCGCACATTTCGCACAACATCGTTCGTTCAACTCCGAGGAGATTTCGTCGACCGTACCGAAGGAGAGGCCGCGCGCGTCGCCCGCCGGGCGTCCATCCGGCGCTTCGCCTCCGCGCAGCGGAGCCGTTCGGCGTCGGTGGTGAGGGTGAGGGGTGGGACCTTCTTGGGGTTTCCGGAATCGTCGAGGGCGACCATCGTCACGTACGCGTTGCCGACGGGGCGGCGCGGTCCCCCGCGAACGTCCTCGGCCCGGACCTCGACCCACACTTCCATCGAGCTGCGCCCGACGAAGGTGATCGTGGCCACGAACTCCACGAGGTCTCCGACGTGGACCGGCGCGAGGAAGTCGACCCGGTCGAACGAGGCGGTGACACAATTCCCCCCGGAGTGTCGCGTCGCCGTGACGTAGGCGACCCGGTCGACCTCGGCGAGGATCGTGCCGCCGAAGATGTTCCCCATGAAATTGGCGTCGGCGGGGACCATCAATCGGACCACAGTCGAGCGGCTGACGTCGACGGGCCGGGCATCCTCGGACACCAGGTAGAGACCCCACGGCGGCCGGAGGACCCGGCCGGCGTCCCCACTACCGAGCGCGGACTACTTGTGCTTTCGGAACACCGAGCGCCCCGGTCGGGTCCCCGCGACCCTTGCAAAGCCGTGCCGCGTGTGCCGCTCGTCATCGGCGGCGCCGCGCCACCTCGGAACCGAGAGGACGACGAACCCGCCGGGCCGGACGACCCGCCACGCTTCGGCCGCCGCCTCGTCCGCCCCATCGTCGGTGAGGCAGCAGAGGACGCCGAGCGAAAGGACGGCGTCGACGCTCCCGTTCGGGAACGGCAACTGGACCGCGTCCCCGAGGAGGCGCTCGGGAGGCGGGACCCGGCGCGAACGCCGCCAGTGCCCTTGGGCGATCATCCCCGGCTGGGCGTCGAGCAAGATGACCCGCCACCGGCTCGAGCCGGGTCGAAGGCGCGCGAGCTGGATCACCTCGAACCCGGGGCCACCCCCGACGGAGACCAGGGTCGCGCGCTCGCCAAGCGCAGACGTCATCGGACGGAGGAGTCGTCGCTGCAGCCAACCGCGCGGCGGGAGTCGGAGGAGCCAGGCCCATTTGACCCGACCCGGCGGAGGCGGGGGCCAGAGCATCGAAGGGCGTGGGGCCCGGCTCGCGGGGGGCGGCGCAGCGCTCACGGAAGGAGCCATCCCGATCCATCACGCGGCCCGAACGGTTCCCTTCGCCCCTCGTTGGACGGTGGGAACCGCCGAGCGTCGTTCCTCGCCGAGGCGGTCCTGCCAACGCCTAAATAGGGGTACCTTTTCGGCGCGCCCCGAGGCACCAGATGGCACAGAAGCCCCACCTCAATATCGTCTTCATTGGCCACGTCGACCACGGCAAGTCGACCACGGTCGGTCGATTGCTGGTCGACACGGGCGTCATCCGGAAGGAAGAGATCGAGAAGTTCCGGATCGAGGCCGAGGCGAAGGGCAAGGCGACGTTCGAGTTCGCCTGGGTCATGGACGACCTCAAGGAAGAGCGGGAGCGCGGGGTTACCATCGACATCGCCCACCGGCGGTTTGACACGCAAAAGTATTACTTCACCATCATCGACGCGCCCGGCCACCGCGACTTCGTCAAGAACATGATCACGGGGACGAGTCAGGCCGATGCGGCCGTGCTCGTCGTCTCCGCCGCCGACGGTATCCAGGAGCAGACCCGGGAGCACATCTTCCTGTCCCGGACGCTCGGCGTCGCGCAGATCATCTGCGCGATCAACAAGATGGACCGCCAGGAAGTCAAGTACGCCGAGGCGAAGTACAACGAGGTCAAGGAGGAGCTGACGAAGCTCCTCAAGAACGTGGGCTTCAAGATCGACCAACAGGTCGTCTTCCTGCCGATCTCCGCGTTCAAGGATGACAACATCGACAAGCCGTCCCCGAACATGACGTGGTACAAGGGGCCCACTCTGCTCGCGGCGCTGGACAACCTGAAGGTCCCGGACAAGCCGACTGGCAAGCCGTTGCGGCTCCCGATCCAGGACGTCTACACCATCACGGGGATTGGAACGGTCCCGGTCGGGCGCGTCGAGACCGGCAAGCTGCAGGTCGGTGCAAAGATCATCTTCATGCCCGGTGGGAAGGTCGGGGAGGTCAAGACCATCGAGATGCACCACGAGACGGTCGCCGAGGCGATTCCCGGCGATAACGTTGGGTTCAACGTCCGCGGCATCGACAAGAACGACATCCGCCGCGGTGAGGTCGCGGGTCCAGCGTCCGACCCCCCGACCGTGGTCGAGAGCTTCACCGCGAACATCCAGGTGCTCAACCACCCGAGCGTCATCACCGCCGGCTACACCCCGGTCTTCCACTGCCACACCGCCCAGGTCGCCTGCGAGTTCACGGAGCTCATCAAGCGGCTCGACCCGAAGACCGGGCAGTCCGCGGAAGACAACCCGCAGACCCTCAAGACCGGCGACGCGGCGCTGGTGCGCATCACCCCGAAGCGCCCGCTCGTGATCGAGAAGTACAAAGAATTCCCCCAGCTCGGCCGCTTCGCGGTCCGCGACATGGGTCAGACCGTCGCGGCGGGCGTCGTCGTCGACGTCAAGAAGCGCGAGGGCTAGACCGCCCCACCGTTGCCCGGGCCGCTCGGAAGGGACAGATGCCGCAGAAAGCGAGAATCTCGTTGAGCGGCGTCGACTCCTCGAAGGTCGATTCGGTCTGCCGCCAGATCCGGGACATCTCGCAGAAGACCGGCGTTCGGATCGCCGGCCCGATTCCGTTGCCCACGAAGCGGCTCAAGGTTCCGGTTCGCAAGGGTCCCGACGGCGGCGGCTCCAGCACCATCGACCACTGGGAGATGCGGATCCACAAGCGGCTCATCGACATCGATGCCGACGAACGGGCGCTCCGCCAGGTGATGCGGATCCAGGTCCCCGACGGCGTCAACATCGAGATCGTCCTCAAGTCCTGAGCCCCCGACCGTGGCACCCCCGGCTCCGGGCCGGATCTTCCTGGTCGCGCTCCCGCTCTTCGCGGTCCTGACCGCCGTGCTCGTCCTCGACCGAGTGATCTTCCAGCCGAGCGTCCTCGGCCTCGTCATCGTCGTCTGGGGATTCTTCCTGTTCCTCGCCTACTTCTTCCGCGACCCGACCCGGACCCCGGGTGAGGGGATCGTCTCGCCCGCCGATGGCAAGGTCCTCGCCGTCGGCCCGGACGGAGAGCGGACCCGGATCGCGGTGTTCATGAACGTCACCGACGTCCACGTGAACCGGCTTCCCATCGACGGGACGGTCTCCCGGATCCGCGACGGCGGGGAAGGGTTCCGTCCGGCGTTCCACCCCGACGCCATCCACAACGTCTGGCGGAGCTACACCCTCGATACCGCCATCGGAGAGGTCGAAGTCGTTCAGATGACCGGGATCGTCGCACGTCGAATCCTCTCGTACCTCCACGAGGGGGATGTCGGGCGTAAGGGCGACCGGTTCGGGATGATTGTGCTCGGCTCCCGGGTGGACCTCCTCTTCGCATCCGACCGGGCGAAGTCGAAGGTGCAGGTCGGAGACCGGGTGCGGGCCGGCGAGACCTGCGTGGCCAAGGAGCGAAGGCGGTGAGAGGCGGCCACTTCCCGGCGAACCTCGCTACCCTCGCGAACGGCTTGGTCGGCGCCGGAGCCATCGTCTACGTCCTGGCGGGCAACCCACTCTGGGCCATGCTCCTGATCGTCTCCGGAATCGGATTCGACGGCCTCGACGGTTTCCTCTCCCGGAAGAGCGGGCTCCCACCGAGCGCGTTCGGCCGGGTCGCCGACTCCGTTTCCGACGCGGTCACCTTTGGGCTGGCCCCGGCGACCCTGATCGTCGTGCACACGACCCAGGCCACGACGTGGAGCCCCTACGCGCTCCCGTCCGTCGTCATTGGCGTTGCGTTTGCGGCGCTCGCCATCGGACGCCTGGTCTACTTCACGTTCCGAGGGTACAAGCACTCCGACTTTTTTGGCGCTCCCACGCCGCAGGCCGCCCTCGCTCTGATCGCGCTCCTCCTCTTCTTCGACATTCCCTCGTTCGCCGGGACCTCGCCGACCGTCGTCCTGCTCGGCGCTGCGGCGATCGCCGTCTCGATGGTCGTGCCCTTGCCGTTCCCCAAGATCCGACGCGGGTCGCCCCTCCGGCCGGTGATGATCGCCACCGCGGTAGCGACCGTCGTGGCGATCCTGGTTCTCCAATTCCGGCCGGCGGGAGGCTCGGCCTTCTATCTTCTCGCGCTCGGCGCGAGCGCCGTGGCCGCCCTGGGGATCCTCGCGTACTACCTCGTGGGGCCGTTCACCGTACGGGCCCCACCCACGGCCGACGCGGGAGGCGGCAAGTGAAGGACGGACCGGCGCAGGAGCACGGGGTCGCCCTGACCGGGCGCGAGGCGTTGTTGTTCGAGGCCGGAGTCAAACTCGGGGGCGTCTTCCACCAGTACCT
>JAKIVT010000084.1 GCA_022750415.1 Thermoplasmata archaeon | reverse complement strand
GGCTCGCCCGGAGGGCGGGTGAGCGATGGTCGCCGTTGCGTGGACGTCGCCGGAACCGGCAACCGGCACGGCGGAAATGGTCAGGAGGACCAAGACGAGGACGACGGCACCCCCCCGTCTACGCTCGGGGAATGCCCGGGGAGGGCCCGCGGCGGGGGTGGTGGACGCCATCGGTTCTGGCGGTCCTTCGAATACGGACTAACGTAAGGACCCTTCGGTTTCGAGTTTCGGGGGAATCCCGACGGAAGACCCTGCGATTCCGTGGCCTCGAGGCGGAATGTAGGCGAACGCTTCGATGCTTCCCTCCCCGATACCGTGCCCCGCGACGATCCCATGCCTGGGGGCGCTCAGGGGGACTTCGGGGTGGCCGAAATCAGGTCGGTGGGTCATACTCGGGGAGCAGTTCCGGAGTTTCCGGCTCCGCCGGCGGATTTCGACCCCGTCCGGACCGGACTGCCACCCACGCCGCCGCTCCGACCGCCACCGCCCCTCCGAGGAGGGCGGCGATTTCGATCGACGGGATGGCGTTGGCCCCGCTCGACGTCGGGACCGGCTCCAGGGACACCGTCGTGTAATTCCCCGCTTGTCCCGTCGAAACGGTCTGGTTCGTCGGCTCGAATCCGTTCGCGGTCACGGAAACGTTGTAGGTGCCGGGGCCGGCGCCGAACGTGAATTGTCCCTCCCGGTCGGTCGACCGGCTCCCGGCGCCCTTCCCTTCCGGCGTCCAGAGGGTCACCGACGCGGCCGTCAGAGGTCGTCCCGTGGCCGCGCTCACGACCACTCCCCCTAGCGGGACCACCGACCGCGGCAAGACCAGGTTGTACTCGACCGAAGCCCCGGTTACCGGGACCGCGAAGCGCACCGCCCCGTACTGGATCGTCCCGTTGCTCGCGTAACTCGCGGTGAGCGTCGTCGTTCCGTTCGGGAGCTGCAGGGAGTACTTTCCGTTCGAGTCCGACCGCGCCACCATCGTCCCGTTGTTCGCGATCGCCACCCCCGAGAGGATCGTCCCCGTGCCCCCATCCGACGTGACTCCCCAGACGCGGTAGGTCATCGGCACGAGGGCAAAGTCCACGCCGGTCACGTTGGAATGGACCGTGACCGTCGCGTTCGCCGACCGGAAGTTCGGCGCTCCCACGATCAGGTCGGCCGTTCCCCACCGGACCTCGAGCCGGTACGTTCCCCCCCCTCCGGTGACCGCCTGCGCGACCCGGGCCCCGTTCTCGTCGGCCACCACCAGAACGTTCGGGAGCCCCGAGCCGCTGGTCGCGACGGTCACCGCCCCGCTCACGCTCTCGAGGACGTCGGGCGGGATCGGCGTCAGAACGATCGGTCCGGCGTGGACGACGCCGCCGGAGAGAACGGTCACCTGGAGGGCCGCATCGAGGTAGCCGGGCGCCGAGGCGGTCAGGACCGTGGGTCCGGGCGAGGTCGCCAACCGGTACGTCCCGTCCGGTAGGGTCGTCGCGGCGGCTCCGCACGGACCGGCGTACGTGGGGCACGGCAGAACCGTCGCGCCGCCCACCGGGACCCCAGTGGTGTTCACGACGCCGCCGAGCACCACTCCGTACTGCTGGAGGAAGAGGGTCCCCACGAACACGTCGGATCCGGGTCCGATGACCAGGAGGAATCGGGAGGCGTTGTAGCCGGGGGTCGATGCGTAGAGGTAGTAGGTGCCCGGCGGCGATTGGATTGAAAAGCTCCCGTTCGCGTCCGTGGCCACGGTCTCGTCGACGAGACAACTTCCGGGGGCCGAGAACTTCGAGCAGAGGCTGACATTCGCGTCGGAGAGAAGGTTCCCCGACGGCAACGCCCGCACGAACCCGTGGACCGTCCCAAAGGTGAACACGGGAACATTTCCGATCTCGTTGAACGAGTCCGGGCTCACGTTCACCAACTTCGTCAGGTTCGCGAGGTAGAGCGCCGAGGAGACGGACACCTGATCGATCCCGGCCGGCGCCGCGATCCAGAACACGCCGGTGGCGTTGGTCTGGATCCCGTTCGTGCAGGAGAGGTCGCTCAACGGACAGACGACCACGTTCGCGTACGCCACCGAGATGTTCCCCGGCTCGGCCTCGACGGTCCCGGCCAGGATCCCGTTCGCGGTCATGTTGAGCTGCGGTTCGATCCGCGTCTGCCCCGCAGCGAAAGTGTAGGTCTGGGTGACGGGGGTGAACCCGAGGGCCGTGAAGGTCACCGTGGCATTCGTGGCCGGAACGGTGCCGACGAAGTACTGCCCGAGGTCGTTCGCGTAGGCGGGCAGGGAATGGATGTCGCCCGGGGCGTTCTCCACGACGGTCATCGCCTCCACCGGGTGGCCGCTGACGTTGTCGTACGCCCCCGGCGTCGGCGGGACTCCGACGGTGTTCACCTCGACGCTCCGGAACGCCCCGAACCCACCGCCGGGCAATCCGCTCAGGTTGATCAGACCGATATTGTCGGTCCATCCGCTGACGACCAGCGCCGAGCCCGTGTAGGGGGCGTACGCGACGGACGCGGTCGCGACCGCGTCGAGGCCGGGAGGGGCGGTGACGTTGACGAACCCGGTTCCGTTCGCGGTCGCCGAGCCGGACAAGGAGCCGTTCCCGGTCCCCCCGCCGAACACGCTGACGAACGTCCCCGGAAGGGGCGCGAGCGATTTCGCGTCCCGCAATGTGCCGGTCACGAACCCGAAGGGGGCGGCCGTGACGTTGGGTCCCGTGCCCATGAGCCCTTCCTGGACCGTCCCGTACGACGGCGCCGAGGTCGTGGGCACGAGCCCGTACGCGGAGCCCAACGCGCGCACCCCCGACCACCCCGCGGGGAGGAACGCGGCATAGAGCCCTCCGCCGCCGACGAAGTACCCGGTGGCGCCGCCGACGACCCCGGGGGGACTGACGGCGTAGAGTGCGAACCATGCCGGTGGCGTGGCGCCCCCCGCCGATTGGTCGATGAATCCGGTGATCCCGCCGAGGATCGGGAGCTCCACCGAGGCGCCGGGCCCCGTGCCGTTCAGCGTGACGTAGGGGGAGGAGACGGGGACGACGACGGCGGAGGAATTGAACCCCCCGAGGGTGTTGCCGTAGCACCCCTGCGGGCCACCGCCTATCATCTGCAGGGTGTCGGGAGTTCCGGCGGGCGCGCTGACGTTGAACGAGCCGTCGGTGCCCGTTGCGGTGATGGGTCCGCAGACTCCGCCCGGATTGCAGGCCCTCAGGACGACTTGGTCGGCCCCCTCTCCGTAGGTGCCGAACAGAGAGGGCCACGGTTCGATGAGCACCCGGCCCGCGACCCGGTCGAGAGGGGCGATGGCAATTTGTCCGAGGTTTAGCGTCCCGGCGCTCGAGGCGTTCGCGTAGACCCGGTCGGGGTTGTAGTGGCTCCCGTTGATCCAAATCTCGTAGGCGCCGTGGACGGTGCTGAGGTTGAATTCGCCCCCGGTGAAGGTTTGGGAGAGCGTGGGGAGGCATCCCGTCGCACTCGCGAGAGGGCAGACCGTGATCGCCGCGTTCCCGACCCCGAGTCCGGAGACGGAGTCGGTCGCCCGCCCGACGATCCAGGTACCGGCGGTTGGGGAGGATGAGTTCGCCCCCCGAGGAGTCCAACCCCCCGCCGGCGCACCGCCGGCCGTGCCGATCGGGGGGAGCCGGAGCGTGGGGACGGTGACCCTCCCCCCGGGGGTGACGTTGACGAATGCCCCCTCCGAGTCGAACCCAGAGGCGGTCGCCACGAACTCGAACGTTCCGGAGGGGTACGGCAACGCGGGAACGGTCCCGTTGAACGTGCCGTTCGAGCTCGAGGTCGCCGTCCCCGTGTAGCAGGGGTGGGGGTAGGCCACGTTGCACACCGCGATGGTCGCCTCAAAGATCGGGTATCCCGTCATCGTGGAAACGACCTGGCCCCCGTACGAGGCGACGGGCCCGACCTCGATGGTGCCGGTGCTGTTGTTGCCCGTGACATCCACCCAAGTCGTGTTCTGGCGATACCCCGGTCCGGACACCGTGACGACGTCCCAGCCGAGCGGCGCACCATCGGTGAACGACCCGTTGGCGTTCGAGACGTTCCCCGAAAAGCACGGGTGGGGGGCGACCACCGGGCAGACCTCGACCCCGATATCCCACCCGTACGGCGGGACGTAAGACGCGGGTTCGCCCTCGACCCCGAGACGGCCGTACACGGTCCCGCCGGGTCCCGTCTCCGTGTAGGGATTGTTGATCCGACCGAGATCGATCGGGTGGTCCTCCTGCTTACAGCAGCCGAACGGAACGGTCAGCCAAGTCAGGTTGTGGCCGTACGGCCAGTCGACCGTCAGCCGGTCGGGGCCCGGGTCGGCTCCGATGCAGAACGACCACGGCCCGGTGCGGCACCCGACGGCGACCGAGTCGATCTGGCCGAGGGCGCTGGTCTTGATCGAGCGTTGGCACTCGTTGGCCCGCACCGTCGAGCACGAGTCCACCGAGACGACGGAGGTGTTGTCGCTCGGGGCCTCGACGGTTCCGGTCAGATAGTTTCCGGCGCTGATGTTCATCGTGCCCAGGTCGGTGACGTGGTTGGGAGTGACGTTCGCCCAGCTCACGTTCAGGAGTGTCTCGTTCGGAAACCCCACGACCGGGCCGTTGAACCGCACGATGGCGGCCGGAAACCCATTGGGGACCCCCCACCCCTGGACGGCGAGGACAAGGTCGCGGAGAGGGGGAGCCGGCACCAGGGTCGTCTCCCCGAGCGCGATGTCGGAGCCGACGCACGACGGGCCCGCAAGGCCGTCGCCATTGGCCCCTCCGAGGTCCATGCCGGAAAGGGAACACGCCCAGATTGCGACCCCGCCGCCATCGCCGGGGAGGGCGCTCGGCCACGAATCGTTCGGAGTGCCGCCCGAGAAGTTGGCGGAGACCTCAATCGAGCCCAGCGGGAGGAGTCGGACCGCCGCGATGTTGGGCACGTAGGTCGGGTCGTTCGGAACCTGCGGGACCTGGGAAATGTTCGTGACGTACCCGGACGACTCCACCGACACGATCCCGGGTCCGGCCACAGCGATGAGCGGCACGGTCCCGTTCCCCGACCCGCCCGGAAGGCACCCCCCGTCGATCCGCTGCGAGCAGAACGTCGCCGTCGCGACCACCGGTAAGCCCGTGATGCCGTCGGTGACGGAGACTGTGGCGTTCAGCCCTCCCTCGAGGTAGATAGTTCCTAAGTCAACCAACTCCCAAGGGGTCGGGTCCGCGAACGTCGCGTTCCCGAGGAATTCGAGGCTCCCCGAGAAATCCACCTCGATGGGAAGGGGGTAGACCGGCAGGGAGAACGTGCCGTTGGGGAGCGTGAGGGTTAGGTTGGGGCCGCCGAGGGCCCCGTCGCGGGAGACGCTCGACACGTTCACGTTCGCGACCGGGTGCGTCCCCGAGAGGTCGGCGATGACGCGACCGGTCACCGTCGCCAGGTGAACGAGGAGTACGACCCCAATCGGGGTGATGACGCTACTCACGACCGTCGGGAACGTCTTGTTGACCAGGTAATTGGGGAGGTCGAGGAACACGAGCTGCGACGGGCCCGGGTCCGACTGGACCTTGAACGTCCCGGTCGTGTTCGTGACCTGACTGGTGCAGTTGCTGCAAGCTCCGGTGAAGTAGACGCTCACGCCGGCGATCGGAGTGTGATAGACACTGTCCTCCACGGTTCCCGAAATCCAGCCCGGGGCTCCAGCTGAGTGGGCGCCGACCGCGGTCGCCGGGGCCGGTGAACGCAGAGGCGGGGCGCGGTGGGCCGCCGCCGGTGCGGGAGCAGGATTGGGCGAGAAGACCCAGGAATGGTCGGCCCGGAACAGCTTCGCCGCGTCGACCACCGGGCCGAGTCCAGACGATCCTGCGAGACCGCGCGCGGCGGGGATCGGGGCCGGGGGCGCGTTCGGCCGGGCCGCGCTCGGGTGGGGACCCAGGGCGATGGTGTGGGGGGCGGCCGAGACCCCCGCGGGAGCCGCGAGCAAGACGACCACGGCGAGAGCCCCCAACACGGTCGCATCGGCGAACCGGTGTCGTCCGGTCGGCCGTGTCCACGGACGGCGGAAAGGCGGGTCCATCGTTCGATGTCGGGGTCGGGGCACGCCGCCGCGGCCTATGGCAACTTCGCCCGGCGAAGGCAGGGCTCAGTGGTGGGGCTTGAGCGCCGGCGGCGGGATCCGACCGACGAACGAGGCGACCAGGGCCAGGAGGGTACCAACGCCCAGCAGGGCTCCCGCCCCGGCGAGGAGGAGGGGCTGGACGATGGCGGTGCTCGGCGCCGCGGCGGACGCCGGGACCGGGACACCGACGTAGAGGTACCCCACCATCCCCGCGGCGAAGTGGCCCGGGATCTCGCAGAGGAACTGGTAGACGCCGGCCTTGTCGACGGTGAAATTCGCCCAGATGACCTGTCCCGGGGTCGTAGGGACCGTGACGCTGGCGAGCGCCGGATGGGCGGAGAAGTATGTCGAGAAATTTCCGGGAGTCAGGTTCACATTCGGCTGGCTCACGAGCGTCCACGTGTGGCCGGTCGAGCCGAGGTTGGAGACCGCCACATCGAGCGTGATCGGGAACTTTGTCGCGTTCGCGCCCAACGCGTCCGGGACGAAGGCGAGGCCCGCTCCGGCGGTCTGCACCGTGAGCTGGACGCCCGGCCCGGAGGTTCCGGAGACGTTCAGGAAGCCGAGCATCCCCGCCTCAAACTGGTAGGTGACG
>JAKIVT010000083.1 GCA_022750415.1 Thermoplasmata archaeon | reverse complement strand
CGGGACCCTGGGCGCCGGAACGGTGGTCGGCGGCACGGTGATGCTGATCGTCGGCCTCGGCCTCACGGTTACCATCATCGGGGCGATCTTCGGAGTTCCCCTGATCCTGCTCGGGATCGTGTTCATCATCCGTGGGGCCCGGCCGGACCCCCCGCCGGTCGTCTACTACCAACAGCCGCCGCCACCTCTGTACTACGCGCCGCCCCCCGTGGTGGTCAACGTTCAGCAGCCGAGCCAACCGAGTCTGCCGCTCCCTCCCCCGCCGCCCCAGGTGATGTTCCGGTGCCGGTACTGCCAGAGCGTCTACCCGGAAAGTGCCGGGCGATGCCCCCAATGCGGGGCGTCGTTCTGACGCTGGGACCGGCGGCTCGGGCGGTTGGGCCGCCGACCCGTTAGGCCGACGACGTGGCGGCGCCCTTCGAGGGGTCCGGGGCGACCTGGAGGAGCGATTCGGCCGGGACGTCTCCGACCTCCTCCGCGCGGTGGCAGGCGACCATCCGGTCCGGCGCCCCGGGCGCGGGGCGGAGCAACGGGTCCTCGACCCGGCAGCGGTCGATCACGAACGGGCAACGGGGCGCGAACCGGCACCCGGGTTTTGGGTCGATCAGGCTCGGGATGTCCCCCTCGATCCGGTACCGCATCCGTCGACGGCGGGCGTCCGGGACCGGGACCGCGGCGAGGAGCGCCTTCGTGTACGGGTGGACCGGATGCTCGAGCACCTCGCGGACCCCGCCGAGCTCGACCAACTGGCCGAGGTAGAGGACCGCCACCCGGTCGGCGACGTACCGGACCGCCGCCACGTTGTGGGTGATCAGCAGATAGGCGATGTGCCGTTCCTTCTGGAGCTCGACCAAGCGATTGAGGATCTGCGCCTGGACGGCGACGTCGAGCGCGCTCGTCGGCTCGTCGAGCACGATCAGCTTCGGGTCGACCGATAGGGCGCGGGCGACCGAGAGCCTCTGTCGTCCGCCGCCCGAGAATTCGTGCGGGTACTGGTCGAGGCAATCGGGGGGAAGGCCGACGCTCGGAAGGAGCGCCTCGACCCGCTTCCGGGTCTCGGGACGGGAGAGACCGGTCTGGGCGCGGATCGGCTCGCCGACGATCTGCCAGACCCGCAACCGCGGGTCGAGCGAACCGACCGGGTCCTGGAACACGACCTGGACGTTCTTCCGCCAGTGTTGGAGCGCCTTTCCGGAGAGATGGGTCACATCGGCCCCCTCGAACCGGATCTGACCTCCCGTCGGTTCGTGGAGCCGGGCGGCGAGCCACCCGAACGTCGTCTTCCCCGAGCCGGATTCGCCGATCAGCCCCACCGCCTCGCCGGGGCGGATCGACAAGGAGACCCCGTCGACGGCGTGCACCGAGCGGCCCGAAATGCCCCGCACGACGTCCCCGAGGCTCCGGACCAGCGGAAACCGCTTCTCGACTCCGACGGTTTCGAGGAGGGGGACCGGGTCGCTCACGGGAGGTTCGGCACCTCCTTCTGGAAGAAGCAGGCGCTCGCGTGGGCGGCGACCCCGGGGGTGGCGGGGGCCCCGTCAATCGGGTCGAGGGTCGGCACCTTCTCCCGGCACACCGCTTGCACGAGCGGGCAGCGGGGATGGAACCGGCACCCGGTCGGGAGTCGGGAGAGGTTCGGCACCGACCCGGCCATCGCGGAGAGGGGCCCCTCCGACTTGTACCGGTTCGGAGCCGCCCGCAGGAGCGCCTTCGTGTACGGATGGCGGGGGTTGTGGAACACTTCCGCAACCGGGCCGTACTCGACGATCTGACCGGCGTACATCACGCCGACCTCGTCGGCGGTCTCGGCGATGACGCCGAGGTCGTGGCTGATGAACAGGATCGCCGTCTGGACCTCCTCGATCAGTTCCTTCATCAGCGTGAGGACCTGGGCCTGGATCGTCACGTCGAGGGCGCTCGTCGGCTCGTCGGCGATCAGGACCGACGGCTTTTCGGAGAGCGCCATCGCGATCATGATCCGCTGGCGCATTCCTCCGGAGAGCTCGTGGGGGAACAGGTCGAGGATCGTCTCCGGGTCGTTGATCCGGACGAGTCGGAGGTACTCGAGCACCTCCCGGCGGTAATCCGAGCGGGAGCGGAGCCGGTCGCGGACGACCTCGCCCGCCGTGCCCGCCGGGAGGAACGGCTTCGTTAGCGAGCTCGAAACCGTCTCGGTCGGCCGCTTCGAGTAATCGAACGGAACCTCGCCGCCCTGGAACGACTTGACGTACCCCATCTCTCGGAAGTGACGGATCCGAATCGATTCGGCGACCTGGTCGAAGACCCGGTACGCCGGGTTGAGGGAGTTCAGCGGCTCCTGGAAGATCATCCCAATGCCGGTGCCGCGGACCATCGGTAGCTGGCGCTTCGAGACGTGGACGAGGTCCGTTCCGCGGAAGATGATGCGGCCTCCGCCGATCGTCGCCGGAGGCTCGGGGAGGAGTCGCGGGATCGCCTTCGCGAGGGTGCTCTTGCCGCACCCGGTCTCGCCGACGATCCCGACCACCCGCCCCGGGTACAGCTTCATCGACACGTCGGTGACCGCCGGGAAGCTCCCGGCGCCGACGGTGTAGGTGATCGACAGGTGCTGGACCTCGAGCACCGGTTCGGTCAGGTCGCCACCCCCCGGTCGAGGCCCGACACCGACGGGGCCGGGCGATCGGAGGTCCCCGACGCGAGGGGCTCGGGGGCGGACTCCGCGGGGGGGTCGTGGCCCGTCGTGCTCCGAACGAACGCCCGGCGGGTGCGCGGGTCCAGGAGGTCGCGGAGACCGTCGCCGAGCAGGCTGAACGCGAACACCGTCACGAAGATGGCGGCGCCCGGGGCGAGGACCTCCCACGGGTAGGCGTTGATCGCCCCGGAACTCTGGTAGAAGGCGAGCATCGCCCCCCACTCCGGCTGCGGTCCGGGGTACTTGCTCGCCACGCCGATGAACCCGATC
Source organism: Thermoplasmata archaeon (assembly GCA_022750415.1). Classification (GTDB taxonomy): domain Archaea; phylum Thermoplasmatota; class Thermoplasmata; order Lutacidiplasmatales; family UBA184; genus Lutacidiplasma. The sequence continues at coordinate 3,801 of JAKIVT010000083.1, read as the reverse complement.
GTCGAGTAGGTGACGAGGACGGTGCCGACGTCGAGGGTGAAGTAGACGACGAGCGGCTCGAGGACGTTGCGGACGACGTGCCGGCCGAGGATCCGCCACTCCGACACCCCGGAGGCGCGGGCCGCGATGACGTACGGGAGGTTCTTCACCGCGAGGACCTCGCCGCGGACGAGGCGCACGTAGTACGGCCACCACGTCAGTCCGATGGCGAGGACCGTCGGCCCCACCCCGAGCCCGAGGGCCCGGGTGATCGCGAGGGCGAGGATCAGGCTCGGGAACGAGAGGAAGATGTCGGTGACCCGCAAGATCACGATCGAGACCGCGCCGCCGACGGTCCGCGGGCGGTCAAAGAACCCCGCGATGAGACCGAGGAATCCCCCCGCGAAGAGCGCCGTGCCGGCGATCAAGAGCCCGATCCCCAGGTCGAGCGGGAGGGCGAGGAGGACGTTCGAGAAGATGTCGTAGGAATTGGTGTCGGTGCCGAACGGGTGCTTCCAGGACGGGGGGGCGTGGACGGCTCCCGTCTGGTGCTGCGGCCCGTAGGGAACGACGAGGTGGGGGGCGGCGGCGATGACGACCGCCAGGATGGCGATGACCACGATCAGGAGGAACCCAACGAGCGAGAGCGGGTTCGAGCGGAGGACCCGCCAGACGACCAAAGCTCCCGATTCGGGGCGGATGATGGGCCGTGCGCTCCCCTTCGCCATCCCCGACTACCTCCAGTCCACCCGCGGGTCGAGCACGCCGTAGAGAATGTCGGCGATCAGGTTCGCCGCCACGACCGCGATGGCGAAGATGATCACGACCGCGATCGCCCCGGCGAAGTTCGGGACGGAACTGCCCCCGCCGATCGAGGCGTACGCGTACTGGCCGATCCCCGGCCATTGGAACACCTCCTCGACGACGACGGTCCCGGAAAGGAGTCCCCCGGCGGTGATCCCGAGGACGGTCGTGGTGGTGATGAGCGCGTTGCGGAGCGCGTGCTTGTAGAGCACCCAGAATTCGCTCAACCCCTTCATCCGGGCCGACCGGACGTAATCGAGCGGCAGGACCTCCAGCATCGAGGCCCGGGTCATCCGGGTCGCGATCCCCATGTTGATGAACGCGAGAACGGTCGCCGGGAGGATCAGGTGGTCGATGGCGTCGACCGTGTACGGAAGGCTCCCGGCGAGCATCGCATCGAGAATGGACGCATGGGTGTACTGCGGGAACGGGACGGCCCGGGTCGAGAAGTAGCCGCCCGACGGGAGCCCGAGGAGCGGGCCGAGGAACACGGCCGCGACCACCGCGCCGAGGTACGTTGGGGTCGCCCAGCCGCTCAGGTAGAACACCCGGACGAGGTGGTCGGCCCACCGGCCGCTGTACTGGGCCGCGATGACCCCGAGCGGGATCCCGACGACGACCATCAGGAACAGGGAGGCGAAGACGAGCTCGAGAGTGGCGGGAAGCGCCGCCGCGATCGCCGGGTAGACCGCGGCGCCGTAGACGTCGGACCCCCAGTTCCCGTGGAGGAGGTTGACGAGGTACTGGAAGAACTGGTTGAGGAGCGGCTGGTTGACCGACGCCTCGCAGGCGTGGATCGTCGCCCCCCCGGCGTGGGGATACCACTCGTTGCAGACGTTGGTGAGGTCGAGGTGGGTGAAGAAGAACGTCAGCAGGATGACGCCGAAGAGGACCGGAACGAGTTGGACGAGCCGCTTCCCGATGAAGAGGATCAGGTCGCTTGGGTTACGCCCCATGTCCGGCCCCCGCAGGGGTCCGGTCGGGGGGTCCCGTCTCCCCGGTCCGCACCTTCCGTGCAACCGGACCCCGCTATTAGAAAGCTCCGAAATTCACGGTCGGCCGACGGGATTGTGGCGGGCCGCCGCCCCCCTCGCTCCATCGAAAGCGATTACTACGACGCCTCGCCTCGAGGGGCCGACCGTGTATTGCAATCGGTGCGGCACGCTCGTCCCGGACGACGCCGCCTTCTGCCAACGCTGCGGCGCTGCGATGGGCCGAAGCGGGACCGGCGCCGCCGCCACCCCCCTCCCCAACGCTCCCTCCGGCGGATTCCCGGGGGCGGGTTTTCCGCCGCCGCCGCCTCCCCTGCCAGGCCGCCCAGGCTCCAGTCGGCCCGGCGCCGTCGTGCTCCGGCCCATTCCGATTCCGCCGGACCTCCCCTTCCACCCGCAGGAGGACGAGGTGATCTACCGGGAGATCGTCCCCGACCGGAAGCTCCTCTGGCGTCTCGCCTTGGGGGGCCTCCTCAGCGGGGTCGTGATCCTGTTCCTGGTCGTGCCGTTCGGCCTCTCGTTCCTCTTCAGCGGCGTCGGGGGGAACGCCGTCCTGTTCGCGGTCGTGTTCCTCATCGTCGTGTTCCTCCTGATCGTCACCGTGAGCTTCGTCTACGCCTTCCTCGCGTTCCACAAGTTCCGTTACTGGATCACCAACCACCGGACCGTCGGCCGAAGGGGCGCGATCGGATTCTCGATCGACTCGATTCCCCTGGAAACGATCTCGGACGTCGTGGTCCAGCGCAGCATCGCCGACCGGATTCTCGGACTGAGCTCGATTTGGGTCCAGCCGTTCGGCGGGGGTTCCGTCGGCGGCTACGGCGCGGCCCAGTACCGGTTCGGCGCCCTGTCGGGCTCGAACAGCTTCCTCGGACTTCTCCCGGCCGAGGCCACCGACATCCAGCAGTTGATCTTCCATCTCCGCGACGTCCGCCGCCGGGAAACCGGCCGGTTGATCTGAGCCGGGCCCGAAACGGGCGCCGAGCTCCCTCGCCTACGGAAGGTAGTCCCGCGGCAGGGTGCGAAGCTCCGTGAACGTCTCGTGGATCGCGTCGACGAGGGTGTCGACGTCCTTCTCGGTATGGGCCGAAGAGAAGGTGATCCGCTCGTAGTTGTCCGGGTGGGTGTAGATCCCGCGGGCCAGCAGGAGCTGGTGGTTGCGCAGGTACAGGTTCCAGTCGATCTGGAGCGACTCGCGGTAATTCGAGATCTTCTTGCGGCGGGTGAAGAAGAACTGGAGCATCCCGTTCACCGATTGCACGAGGCAGGAGACCTTCGTGTCCTTCGCCGCCTCCTCGATCCCCTTCTGGAGCCGGTCGGTCATCCGGCCGAACCGCTCGTAGAGCGCGTCGCCCCCCTTCTCGAGAAGTTTCAGATTGGCCAGGCTGGCGGCGAGCGAGAGGTTGTTCGCGAAGTACGTGCCGCCGAAGGAGATCCGCCCTGGGGCGATGAGGTCCATGAACTCCGCTTTTCCGGAGACGGCCGAGATCGGCACCCCTCCGCCGAGCGCCTTCGCCCAGCACGAGAGGTCCGGTTCGACCTTGTACATCGACTGGGCCCCGCCCGGCGCCACGCGGAAGCCGGTGAACACCTCGTCGAAGATCAGAAGCAGGTCGTTCTCCCGCGTGATCTCGCGGAGCCGCTGCAGGTAGTCCGGGGCGGGCGGGATGATCCCGGCGTTGGCCATGATCGGCTCCAGGATGACGCAGGCGAGTCGGTCCCGGTAGCGCCGGACCATTCGCTCGAGGGCCGGGATGGAGTTGAACGGGGCGACCATCACGTAGTCGGTGACCCCGGGAGGAATCCCCGCCGAGTTCGGGAGGGGCCGGGGGTACTCGTCGAGGCCGGCGACAATCGGGGGCGCCTCCGCGCTGATCAGGGCGTAGTCGTGCTGCCCGTGGTAGTGGCCCTCGAACTTCAGGATCGCGTCCTTCCCTGTCACGGCGCGGGCGATCCGGATCGCGTTCATCGTCGCGTCGGAGCCGTTCGAGCAGAACGCGATCCGCTCGGAGTTGGGGACCATCCG
>JAKIVT010000082.1 GCA_022750415.1 Thermoplasmata archaeon | reverse complement strand
TCGGGACCCGGCGGTCCTTCCCGTCCTTCGGGCGCTTCACCCGAAGACCGGCCATGCCCACGTCATCGGCCTGACCGGGCCTCTTGGCGTCGGGAAGTCCTCCGTCGTCAACGCACTGCTCGCCCACCTCCGGAAGCTCGGGACCACCGTCGCGGTCGTCGCGGTCGACCCATCGAGCCCGTACTCCGGCGGCTCGGTCCTCGGGGACCGGATCCGCCTCGAGCGGGACCCGGGCGATGCCGGGGTGTTCATCCGCTCGATGGCGAGCCGGGGCCGGGCCGGCGGGGTCTCCGCGGCGACCCGGGAGGTCGTTCGGCTGCTGGATGCGGCCGGATTCGACATCGTTCTCGTTGAAACCGTCGGGAGCGGTCAGGTGGACATCGAGATCCGGGACATCGCCTCGACGAGCGTCGTCGTCCTCGTTCCGCACCTCGGGGACGAGGTCCAGACCCTGAAGGCGGGTCTCTTCGAGATCGCCGATGTGTTCTGCGTGAACAAGTCCGACCTCGCGGGGGCGGACCTCGCCGCCCGCGACCTGGCCGAGCTCGTCAGCCTCGGCGCGCCGCGGGATGGCTGGCGCCCGGCGGTGGTCATCACAAGCGCGCGCGACGGAACGGGCGTCGCCGAGCTCTGGACCGCGGTCGCCGCGCACGAGTCGTTCCTCGATGCCGAACCGGGACGGCGCGCGGCCGGGGAGCGGGTCCGGGTGGCGACCGAGCTCGTGGAGCTCGTCCGGGACCGGTACACGCAGTCGGCCCGCGAAGAGCTGAGCGACGCATCGCGGAGCCGGTGGCTCGACGACGTCACCGCCCGCCGCGTCGACCCTCGTACCGCCGCGGACCGGATCTTCGAGCGGCAACGAAAGCCCGCGGCCCGCCGGCGCCGACGATGAACGAGCTCTTGCTCATCGCCGCGCTCGCCGGAGGTCTCGCCGTCGCCCTCGTGTACTTCGTCTTCGCCTCCTTCGTGTTCGGCGCCGGCTACCAGCCGGCTCCCCGGCGGGTCGTCACGATGATGCTCGACAAGGCGGCCGTCGGACCGTCCGACTACATGTTCGACCTGGGGGCCGGCACGGGAGCGATCGTCTTCCGGGCCGCGCGCGAACGGGGCGCCCGGGTCCTCGGCGTGGAGGTCGAACCGCTGCGGGTCGCCGTGCTGCGGTTGCGGCGCCGGTTCGGCGGCCCGAAGGACCGCGTCCAGATCGCGTGGGGGAACTTGTTCACGCTCGACTTCCGGGATGCCACCGTCGTGGCGGTGTTCCTATGGCCCGGCGCGATGGAGAAGCTCCGGCCGATCTTCGAGGCCCAGCTCCGCCCGGGGGCCCGGGTGGTCAGTCACTGGCATCCGGTCCCGGGCTGGGAGCCCGAGTCGGTCGACCGGGAAACGCGAGTGTACCTCTATCGCCGACCGGGCTGACCGGATTCAGTGGTAGTAGATCCAGAGGGACGCCATCCCGGCCAAGACGGCCAGAATCACGACTCCGCCAGCGATCCAGCCCGCATTCGGATTCTCGTCCATGTCCGCGGTCATCGGTAGGCCGAGCGAACCAGCGCCGCCCGGGTTTATCTTGGCGAGTACAGGCTAGCCCGGATCGACTTCGGCTCGGCGGCTCGAGAGAGCCTCGCCTCCGCGGTTACGCGCGCCGTACGCCGAGGACCGGTGTACCGCTGAGGCCGTGCGGCGAAGTTGCCGAACCGCCGGGGACGACCGGCGACGGCGTGACGTTGAACCAGCCGTGCATCCCGAAGTCGTAGTGGCCCGTGACCTCGCAAATGTACTGGTACGAACCGATCGCCGTGACATTGAAGTGGAACACCATCGAGGTCCCCGGGGCCAGGCCCGCGAACCGAGCCGCCCCGGTCAATCCCGCCCCGGGAAACGCCGGAGTCGAGAGCGCGGTCGAGGCGTTGGAGGCGTTCACGAGAACCCACGAGTGATTCTGACCGGCATCCGGCGCGACCGAGAACTCGACCGTGACCGGACTTCCGATCCATACCGAGACGCACGGTCCGGGGTGGGTTCCATTGTAGTCGAAGCCTCCGCCGAGGCCTGCGACGAAACTGAAGGTGTACGGGCCGGGACGGTTCTGTCCCTCGCACCGCGGGGGGCTCGCCACGCCGGTCCCGACGTGGGAGCCGGGGATCACCCCGGGAAATCCTCCGTTCAGGCCGACCGCAAGGACGAGGACTCCGATGATGGTGGAGATGGCGAACGCGCCGACGATGAAGGCGGTCGGCCGGGGCGGCGAGGGCGGGGCGGTCGGGCCGTTCCCGAGGGGCATGGTCGAACTCATGGGGCCGACGACGGGCACGGCCGTTCTTGTGGGTGCGGTCCGTTTCTCGACCCGACCGTCGGTGGGTGGTTGGATTGCCGCCTTGGGTTGGTCCTCCCTGTGGCAACGGCGGACAACAAGGCAAATGTACCCCGGCGGTCCGGTCCGGGCGGAGGCCGAGATGGAGTACGAGGAGCTCGTGGGGTCGGTCGCCCGGTTCGGTCTCACGGACCGGGAAGCCCGGCTCTACCTCGCGCTACTGCGGAAGGGGCGGGCGAGCGCCCGCGAGCTCGCTCACGAGGCCGGGCTCGACCGGGTCCTCGGCTACCGGATGCTCGATGCGCTCCGTGCCCGCGGTGTGGTGGAGGCGACGGCGGAGCGACCCCGGCGATATGCGGCCGTCCCGCCCCGGGCGCTCTTTGAGCGGTCCTTGCGGGAACGCGCCGCGGTCCTCGCGCAGGACGAAACGCTCGCCGGCACGCTGGCGGAATCGCTGCCCCTCCTGGTTCGGGAGCTGAACGACCAGGCGCCCCGGTTCCAAGTGCTCCAGGGGACCCCGGCGATCTTCGCCTACCTCCGGGAGATGCTCCGACGGGCCCAGGAGGAGGTCTGCGCGATGGTGACCCATCGGGCGCTCCGAGGCTCGGTCGACTACGGCCTGCCGGTCGAGCTCCCGCGTCTCCTCAAGGGAGGGGGCCGGTTCCGGCTGATCGTCGAGTCCGACCCGCGGGTCCGACGGCTGGTCCAACGGTTCTCGGGGGTCTCCCGCCGCCACCCCCTTGCCGAACTCCGTCAGCTGTCCCCGCAGCCCACCCGGCTCACCATCGTCGACCGGGCCGAAGCGATGCTCTTCCTGGTCCCGGAGGCCCGCTCCGGTCAATTGGAGGAGCTCGCGGTCTGGACCGATAACCCGGCGTTCGTGCTCGGCCAGCTGCACTACTTCAACGTCGTGTGGGAAGGCGCCGGGTCGGCGTCGCTCCGCGCGCCCCGGATGGCCGTCGTCCCGCCCCGGGTCACCGCCCGGCCGCGTCGAATCCGGAAGGTTTAACTCCGAATTCCGATACGCCCGACGATGGCGTGGTCGGCTCCCCAAAAGTACCTGGCCGAGTTTCTGGGAACGTTCGCCCTCCTCCTGCTCGGAGGGGGGGCGGCGGTGTTCAGCCTCGGGGACCCGGGGAACGCCCGGGTCGTCCTGGTCTCCGCTGCCTTCGGCCTCACGGTACTCGGCGGAGCCTACGCCTTCGGTGACGTCTCCGGGGGGCACTTCAACCCGGCCGTCACCCTCTCGATGGCGCTCTCCCGGCGGATGCCGATGCGCGACGTCGTACCCTACCTCGTGGCGCAGATCGTCGGGGGTATCGTTGGGATCTCCGTCGTCTTCGGCATCGCCCACGGCTCGACCGACGGGTTCATGCTGGCCCAGGGCGCCGCCCTCGGCTCGCAGTGTTACGCCGGCTCGGGGGCCCCGATGGGCTGCTCCTACGCCGTGGGCTCCGTGTTCCTCATCGAGCTCGCCCTGACCTTCCTGTTCGTCCTCGTGATCCAGTTCGTGACCCGGGCGGAAAGCCCCGCCAAGAATCTCGCCCCCATCGCGATTGGGCTCACCCTCGTCGTCGTCAACCTCGTCGCGATCAACGTCGATGGGGCGTCCATCAACCCGGTCCGCAGCTTCTCCCCCGCGCTACTCTCGCTCTACTGGAGCAACGCCACCTGGGCCATCCAAGAGTCCTGGTTGTTCTGGATCGCCCCGATCCTCGGCGGCCTCCTCGCTTCCGTCGTCGAGATGTGGTTCCGACCGGCCCCTACGTCGTAGGCTCTTCCGGGCCGCGAGGGCCCTCCGGACCGGAGTCCCTCGGAGAGTCGGGAGAGGCGGAGTGCACCCCCCCCGAGGAGTATCCGGTCTCCTGTGGATTCACCGGTCATCCGCCGGAGGGAACCAGGCGTGACCCGGGTTGGACCGGGGCGTTGGATCCGAGTCGGACTCCCTGTCGGGGCCGCGGCGACCGTGCTAATCGTCGTTGCGATGGCCGTGGTGCCGGTCGCCCACCCGGCTTCCTTCGTCGTTCCCGCTGCCGCGAGTTGCCTCGGCCATTCATCGGTCGGGTTTCCAGCCCGTGCGACCGTCTCGGGCAGCTGGAGCGCGGGGGGGGCGTCGTCGGTCGAGGTCACGATCGCCGACGGCTCGGGGAGCCCGGTCTATGACCATCGGGGGTCATCCGGGACGTTTGCATTCTCCAGCGACGGGGGTGCCTATGCGTTCCGGGTGTTCCCCTCGGGGAACTCCCACGGGTGCGAACCCGTCTCCCCAACGAGCTTCTCGACCTCGTGGTCCAGTCCGGTCGTGGAGGAGCTCGCGGTCGCTTCCCGAGAGAGCGGACGAACTCGAGGGGAGTCCGGCCCGTACGACCGAAGGCCCGCGCCGCTCGAACCGGACCTATTCGGTCTTCTCGTGGGCGGGCGCCGGCTTGTCCGACTTCGGCGCCGCGTCATGGGCGTGGGAGTGAGCCGCTGCCTTCGCGGGAGCCTTCTCCGCCGGCTCCCCGGATTTGGCGGCCTCCTTCGCGGGGGTCGGTGTCACGTACTCCTCGACGACCCGGATGGACTTCGGCTTCAGATGGCTCCGGATCCGGTCGATGACCCGCGGCTTGGCGGCCATCCAGGCGAAATCGAATTTGGAGCGCTCGGGGACCCGGACCGTGACGACGTCGTCGTCGACCGAGACCTCGAACTCCTTCGAGCGGCCGTAGCCGAGCTCGATGAGGGCGCGCGCCTGCTCGCTCGGCTCGTGGACCCGCGAGACGATCTTGAACTTGCCCCGGATCTTCCGGCCGGCGAACGCGGGATTGAAATCGACACGGACCCGGGCCGCGGTGAGGGAGACGACGCGTCCGCGGCGGCCGCGAATCGTGAGGACCGTGCCGATGTTGAGGTCGGCGTCGTCCTTTCGCATTTCGGGGAGCCGGGCGACCTCGTGCATGCTGAACAGTTCGATGAGCTTCGGGTCCTTCTCGCCGAACGCTTCGGCCGGCTCGAAGTCCCGTTCGACCTCTTCCCCGACCTTGGCTCCGACGATGGCCTTCTCGATCCCGGTAGGGAAGTCGTCGCCGCCGATGAGGTGGGCGCGGGGCCCGAAGGTGGCGCCGTCGGGGATGGGGATGTTCTCCGCGCGCGCGACGTCCTCGCGGGTCGTGTCGACGAGCTCGGTTCGTCCGCCGGTCTCCGACCACAGCTCGTAGTCGAGCATCACGAGCTCGCCGTCTTTCGCCGGCGCTTTGTCGTCGGGGCGGGTGGTCATATGGCGCCGCCGAGAACCGACGGAGTTTAAGGTTTGCCCGACGAGGAACGGGTCGGCGTCCGACGGCCGCTCCACCCGTAGGTCAGGAAGCCTCGGAAGGCGCCGTAGAGGGTCGCCCAGCGGCGGGGAATCTCCAAGGCCCGGAACTTGAGTCCGGGGTAGCGGGCCTCTTCGCGCCGGCCGGAGATCGTCAGCAGGAGGGCGAGGAGTACCAGCCCCCCCGCTCCGAGCCCCGTGAGCAGTTCGCCCACCCAGCGGGTGGCGACCGGTAAGATCAAAATCAAACCGGCCAACACGAGCACCGGTAGCGCCACATACGGGAGCACGCGACCCCCCGTGGCCTCGTACGTCGTCCCCCGCCGCCGCCAGACGACGTACCCCCCCTCGGCGTAGATCCGTTGCTTCTGCAGGAGTCGGAGGACCGTCAGGTCGGAGAAATCGTGCTGGACCCACGCCTCGGGGACGTAGAGGCCGCGATACCCCGCGCGCAGCACCCGGTCGGCGACCTCCTGGTCTTCGCTGGCCGCCCGCCGATAGAGCGTCGTGTCGAGGGGGCCGACCCGGTCGAACGCGGCCTTCCGCCACGCCGAATTTCCCATCGGAAGGGCGTGCGGGCGCAACCGCGCGACGGTGTCGTAGAATCTCTGGAGGTACGCGTCGTAGTACCGGGCACCGATCGTCCGGACCGTCCCGGGGCGCCCGGGAGTCGGTCCGCCGGTGAACCCGATCGAGGGGTCGGCGAAGGGCCGGAGCAGGGCTTCGAGCCACCCGGGGGGCGCGACCTCGTCGGCGTCGAGGAACGCGACGAACTCCCCGGTTGCCGCGGCGATCGCGGTGTTCCGGCTCTCGGGAATGTTGCCGGGTGCGTAGAGGTACTTCACCCGCGGGTCCCTCGCGTGGAACCGCTCGGCGATGCCTCGAACCACCTCGGTGACGCCCCCGTCGTCCACGAGGACTTCGTCGGGGAGCCGGGTCTGTTGCAGGAGGCTTTCGAGGGTCGCCGCGACCCGTGGGTCCCGCAGGACCGTGACGATGACCGTGACCTGCCCCCGGATGGGGAGCGCCGGATCAACCGGCGCGGGCACGGAGCAGCTCGGCGATGGTGAAGTCGATCGCTTCGGCCGAGGTGCGCGAGGCGCTCCACCCGACGGCCCGGATCTTCTCGACGGCGAGGAGCTGCTGCGGGATGTCGCCGA
>JAKIVT010000081.1 GCA_022750415.1 Thermoplasmata archaeon | reverse complement strand
CAATTCGAGGGCAACGAGCGGCTCCTTCGGACGGCCATCCTCAGCATTTTGGCGTTCGTCGTAAGCTACGCCGCTCTCACCATGCTGGCTTGGACCTCCTGGGCGTGGACGGCCGGACCCGCCGAGGTCCAGAACGACCTCCCGTTCATGGTCCTGTTCGAGGGCGCCATCGCTGGCCTCGCCGTCGCGGGAGTCTCCCTCGTACATCGTCGTCGGCACGACCTCGATTCCCTCCGACGCCAGAACCCCGCCCGCGCCCCGACCGATCCGGCCCCCACCTCACCGCTTGCGCGAGCGGAGATGCGGGCCGGCGTCCTGCGCGGGATGTCTCGACAAGTCGATTCGTTGCTGCTTTGGACACCGTTCGCGATCGTGCTTACCGAATGGACGGGGCAGACCCTGTTGACGAAGCTGGCCCCCGGGGCCTGGACCAGCACGCCCCTGGACCGGACCTTGGACCTGGCCATCGTCATTCTCGGCGTCCCCCTTGCGGTCGCCATCTTCGGGGTCGGGATTCTCCTCGACATTCGCAACTCGACTCGATCCCAGGTCCGCCTGTCGCGAGGTTCGTTCGACTGGTGGAACGCCGACCCTTCCACGTCGGGAGCCGAGTCCGTCGCGGGACGCGTGGACGAGTCCGGGGTTGGCGACTCCCGGCCGGGCGGGGGCAGGCCGGCCACCGTCGGCGCCCTCGTGCGCCGACGGCGCCAGGAGCGCTCGGCCGTCCTCATCACAGTGGCGGGTTCCGTTCTCGCGATGTTGGCCTTGGCGGCCGTCGGCCTCCTCGCAATCTCCAATCGTGGAGGCCCGTTCGACTGTTGCTGGGGCCTGTACAGTCCCACGTCCGGCACCGTGTTCGGGCTCCTCCTGGCCGGTCTCCTCCCGCCCGCCTACGTGGGGGCCCTTGCGCTTCGTCGAGGCCAGGACTCCCGCTCGGCCACCGTGGTTCGCGACGCGGGCGCATCGTCGAGCAGTCGCATTTCGGACGCGATCGCGTGGGTCGCCCAGGTCGAAACGCTCCGTGGGGGGCTCCGGGAGGATGCGCGCGACGCGCTTTGGCTGGCTTGGTTCTCGGTCGCTTGGGGGCTGGGGGGACTGCTTCTCCTTTCGATCTTCGTTCCGGATCCGGTGCAGAGGCTCGGGGAGTTCTTCGGCCCCGCCCCCGGCCCCCTCCTCCCGCTCGTCGTGATTGAGTCCCTCGTCGCCCTGGTCCCGCTCGCGTTCGCGACGTTCGCTACGGTGGCCTGGCTCGGACGACGCCGGGACGATCTGGCTTCGGCGGAGGACTTTCAGTCGATGCTTCACGACTACGCCACCCTCGAGCACGGTTTCTGGGAACGGTTCTAGGAGCCCTCTTGCCCGACCCGCTCGAGCGACCGGACCTCTGGGTCGTGGCCCGGCTGTTGGAGGCGCTCACGGAGGGGGGGAACCGGATGAAACGGACGCCGCTCCAGATGGCGACCGGGGTCAATTACACGGTGTTCACGCGCTATCTTGCTTGGATGACGCTCCGGGGGCTCGTCGAGGTGACGCCCGCGTCCGACGGGGCTTCGTGGGTGACGTTGACGCCGAGGGGTGCCGCGGCGTATCGATATCTTCGTGAGGGGATCGACCGGCTCGTCGGCTCGCCGAGATCCGAACCGCGGCGAGACCCGCGGCTCCCGTAGGAGCCGATGTCCCAGCAGCCGTCGAAGCTCGATTACCCCGTTGCGAGACCATCGACAATCAGGTCGCCGAGCCGCGCGGAGAACGAGATCGGGTTCACCGCGGGCACGACCTCCATCAGGGTCGTGAGCTTCGGCTCCGAGTAGGCCGGCGCGAGGCCGAACACCGCCTCGAGACGCTGGCGGTCGATCGTCAGGGGGAGGACCCCGTGGTGCAGGAGGGCGGCCTGGGTGGCATGTTGGGCCGCTCCGCCGAGGACCCGGTCCTCGCACGTGAGGGCGCAGCCGCGCGAACCGAGGAAGCAGTACTCCTCGGAGAGTCCGAGGGCCGGGCCCCATACGGCCTCCACGCCAAAGGAGGCGAGCGTCTTGACGACCCCGGACCCGAACCGCCCGTAGGCGTGGACAAAGTCCGGTCCCACCCGCGGGTCGTGCCGGGGAAGGACAATGGACCAGACGACGTCCCCTTCGCCCAGCAGGACACCCGTCCCTCCGGTCGAGCGGCGGAACACCGGCAAACCGAGCGCGCGGGCCCGCCGGGCGGTAGCGGTCGAGAGCGTTTGGCCGACGCCAAGGGACACCGCTGCGAACCCGATCCGCCCGACGCGGACCTTCGGCCGGGCGTCGGCGAGGTCGCGCGCGTCGTGGGCTTCGTTCTCCGATGGTTCGACGATACCGTCGTCGACGAGCTCGACCGGGGGGGATTCCACGTCGATGCTAGGGATGTCGGAAGAGAAAAAGCCGGTCGTCGAGTAACCAATATCCCGCGGGCCGCGCTGGGGGGGCATGGCCGACCTTGCTTCGTTCTCCTTGCACCCCGGCGACCCCGCCCCCGATTTCGCCCTCCCCGGCGTCGACGGGAAGACCTGGCGCCTCGCCGACTTCCACGACGCGAAGTTCCTGGTGGTGACCTTCTGGTGCAACCACTGCCCGTACGTCCAGGCGTGGGAAGGACGGGCGATCGCCCTCGCCAAGGAGCACGCGGGGCATGGAGTCCGGTTCGTAATGATCAACGCCAACGACGCTTCGGCGTACCCCGATGACGCGTTCCCCCGGATGAAGGAACGAGCGGTCGCGAAGGGGTACCCGTTCCCGTACCTCCGCGACGACTCCCAAGCGGTGGCCCACGCCTACGGAGCGCTCGTCACGCCCCACCCGATGCTGTTCGGGCCGGATCGCCGACTCCTCTACCAGGGACGGATTGACGACCAGTACGAGGACCCGTCCCGGGTCCACCACCGGTACCTCGCCGATGCCATCGACGCCGCGCTCGCCGGGCACCATATCGAACCGGCCGAACGGCCGGTCCTCGGCTGCTCCGTTAAGTGGAAGGGCTAGGGCGCTTCGGACCGCGCCCGCGCCGGTGCTCCTTCGACGGGATCGTCCGAATCTCGGCCGCGCGCGCGGCGTACGCGTCGGCGAGCTCCTCGGCGACCGGCGCCCCGACGCTGTCGCGGCGGGCCGCGATCGCCGCCTTTCCCGCGAGCGCGCGGGCGAGCTTGCCCCGCAGACGCTTGGGCGCTCCCTGCACCGTTGGGTGGAGGAACAGCAGCCCGTGGCGCGGGGGCGGCGCCCGGCCCCGAAGGTGCTCGAAGAACGCACGCTCGGCGCCCAGGACTTGGATCGTGGACGCCGGAAGTCGCGCGAGCCGATCGAGTCCACCGGCCTTCGCGATCAGGCGCGCCGCGAGCGTGGGTCCCAGCAGGGACGCGAGGTTCGGAGCCCGTCGCGGGACCGAAGTCTCCAAGGCCCGCTCGAGGGTCGCCCGGGTCGCGGCCGTGGCGAGGTAAAGTTCCGCGAGGGACCGACGGGCCGCCCGAAGGTCCGGGTCCGGGCCCGGCAGGTCGTCGTCGGCCGGAACCGAAGGTTCCGCCGGGGACACCAGTCCCCGGGCGATGGCGGGAACCCGTTCGTCCGGTATATCCACGAGCTGGGGGGCGTCTCGGCTTGCCCAGCTCGCGAGCCGCTCGCCGATCAGGTTGAGCGTGCCGTCCAGGTCGGCGGTCGCCCGCACCGCCTCTTCGAGGTGGACCGCCGGGTCCCACGCATCCCGGAGCGCCCGGGCGGCGTCGTCGAGCAGCAGCCGGCGGAGGAGTCGGGAGGCCGCCGGCGGTCGGTAGTCGGAGAGGTCGGGCCACGGTCCCGGGCCGGCGTCGGGACCGACACCGAGGGAACGCAGCCGGCCGTCGAGGCTCACGAGCCCGCCGATGGCATCGGTCCGGACGAGGTCGTCCTCCTCGGCCGTGGTCGACCCTTGTCGACGGGCGAGGATGCGGCTCGCGAGCGATTCGTCGTCTTGGGCGAACGCCGCCGACCGGACGACGGTTCCATCTTCGACGACGAAGGCACCGAACCAGGTGGTGACCACTTCGCGCCGGGGCGCGGTCCGCGGCATCAGTCGATCCGACTCCCGCCGTTCACGTGGAGGGTCGCACCGGTCACGTACGAAGCGTGGCCCGAGGCGAGAAACGCGATGGCATCGGCGACCTCGGCCGCTTCCCCGACTCGGCCGAGCGGAATGGCCAGTCCCCGCTCCCGCCGCCGCTCCGGCGTGTCCCCCGCGAGGATGGCCGTGTCGATGGAGCCCGGAGCCACGGTGTTCACCGTAATCCCGGGGGCGAGTTCCTTCGCGAGCGAGCGCGACAGTCCGACGATCGCGGCCTTGGCCGAGGCGTAGTGGGCGCCGCGGGGAGACCCGGCAAACGCGAGCTGGCTCGAGACGAACACGACCCGGCCGGCCGACGACCGCCGCAGAAGCGGCAAGAGCTCGCGGGTGAGGGCGAACGGAGCGAACACATTGAGTCGGTAGCAGGCGAGGAGGTCGTCGTCGGTGATATCCGGGAACGGGGTCCGGTCGTACGCGCCGGCGTTCAGAACGAGGACGTCGAGCGAGTCCCACTGTCGGGCCAGGTCGGCCGCGGCGTCAACAGGTCCGGCGGCCGACCCGAGATCGCGGAGCACCACGAACGAGCTCCGACCGAGCCCTCGGACTATGGCGGCTTCCTTCTCCGCCTCTTCGGGGTGGTGAAAGCCGTGGACGGCGACGTCGAATCCGTCGGCGGCCAGCTTCCGCACGGTGGCCGCGCCGATCCCCCGGCTGCCTCCGGTGACGAACGCACGCACGCCGCCGGCGACGCTCCCGGGAGGATAACCCGGTCGCCACCGCGCTCCGCGCCCGCGGGCGTAAATATCGGCCCCCCGGTCGGGGCCCGATGTCGGAACCTCCGTCGCCGCTCGTCCGATTGGAACGTCGGGGCGCCGTGGCGCTCCTCACCATCGACCACCCGCCGGTCAACGTGCTGAGCGCCGCGGTGCTCGACGCCCTGGTGGCCCGCCTGGAGGAAGTTGGCCAGGACCCGGAATTCCGGGCCGTCGTGCTCGCGGGTGCCGCCGAGAAAGCATTCGCCGCGGGGGCGAACATTCGGGAGATGGCACCGATGGGGCCGTCGGAGGCGCACGTTCATGGCGGGAAGGGGCAGGGGGCGACCGTCGCCATCGAGCGGATTTCGCTACCGGTGATCGCCGCGGTCCACGGTTCCTGCCTCGGTGGAGGCTCGGAGCTTGCCCTCGCCTGCGATTTTGTCATCGCGAGCGAGGATGCGAAGTTCGGCCAGCCGGAGATCAACCTCGGCGTGATGCCCGGCTGGGGTGGGACGCAGCGGCTTCCCCGTCGGGTCGGTGCGGCGAACGCCCGGTACTGGATCTACACCGGCCGCTCGGTTTCGGCGTCCGAGGCCCACGACCAAGGTTGGGTGCTTCGAGTCGTCCCGAAAGAGCGGCTCCTCGCCGAGGCGCTCGAGTTGGCGACGGAGCTTGCCGGGAAGTCGTCGGATGCGCTCGCCGCCGCCAAGTTCTCGCTCCAGCAGGCGGTCGACCGGGGCCTCGCCGCGGGATTGGCGTACGAGCTCCGCCTCTGGGAGGCGCTGTTCGCCACGGCCGACCAGAAGGAGGGAATGCGGGCGTTCCTCGAAAAACGGGCTTGGACCCCAACACCGCGGGACCCGGGGTCACCGATTCCCGGGGTCGCGGGCGTCGACCTCCCTCGTGCCTCCCCGTCCGGAAGCGGAAAGGGGAAGAACTGAGTCGTCTCCCCCGCCGACAGTGCCGCGGTGGCTCAGCTGGCAGAGCGGCTCCTTGGTAAGGAGCAGGTCGAGGGTTCGAACCCCTCCCGCGGCTCTTGGCCGTCCATGCGCCCGGAGTCGACGATGCGGATTCGGGCCGTTCAGGTCGGAGGAAGCCGGGCCGCGTACAACTCGGCGAGGAACCTCGAATTGAGGCGATAGGCACGACCCCGACGTTCGCCCCTCGCTTCCACAATCCCGCCCCTTCGGAGTTCGTCGAGCGCCGCCCACACGGCCGGCGCGCTCAACTTCCTTGGATTGGGGAAGTCGCCCCGTCGGAACCAGCCTCCCTCGCCCCCGAGCACCCACCGGAGTACGGAACGTGTGCTCGGGCGGGTGAACTTGTTGACGACTGGGGCAAGGTTGGCTTGTCGGTCGGCCAGACGATAGGCGTGCTCCACCTCTTTCACAAAATAGCGAATCCAGAGTGCGTAGTTCGACCCGGAATTGGTGGTCGCCAGCAACTCATAATAATGGTCACTGCTCCGGAAAAAGCGAAGGTCGAGCGGAACCGCCGAGATTCGTTTCAGACCGAGATCCTGCAGAATCGCGGAATTGAGATACCGACCGATCCGGCCGTTGCCATCTCCAAAGGGGTGTATGGCTTGGAACTCGGCGAAGAACAGCCCGGCAGTGACTGGAGAAGGGAAGCGGTAGCGATCGGTCCGATACCAGTCTAGCAGCGCGTTGAGCTCTGCTTCCACTCGTTCTGGCGGAGTGGGGAGGAAGATCGGCCGGCCCGTGCCGGAACTGATGATCGAATTCTGCTCGGTCTTCAACCGTCCCGCCGACGCGGACTCGAGTATTCCGTCGAAGAGCTCGCGGTGCTTCTGGACGATTCCGCGAATGGAGAGTTCGGGGAGAACCCCGCGAGAAAGACCCCCATACGCCTTCGCGAGTCGGAGAAATCCGTCCTCCGTGGGTGACGTGGGTCTCCCCCCCTCGAGTACCGCACGGGCCCGATCCATCTCCACGACTTCCCCTTCCAT
>JAKIVT010000080.1 GCA_022750415.1 Thermoplasmata archaeon | reverse complement strand
GTGCCCGGTATGTCGATGCCGAAGGCGGGCGCGACCGCGATCGCCACGTTCGAGGGATTCCTTCCTGTGCGACCCGACGTCCAACGACGCCCGGTGTTCGGTCAGCCCGCGGCGTTCGTTGGCGGGAACATGTTCCTCGGTGTGTTCGGCGACCGCGTGTTCGTGCGCCTCTCCGAGGCCGACCGGGCTCTCGCCGAGAAGACCGTCGGCGCTACGACGTTCGAGCCGATGCCGGGACGCCCGATGCGCGAGTACATGGTCCTGCCCGCAGCCGTTTGGAAGGACCGGAAGAAGGCCATGGAGTGGGTCGACCGCTCCTTGCAGTACGCTAGGGAACTGCCGGCGAAAAAGCCCAAGCCCCCCAAGTGAGCCGCCCGAAACGCCCCCGAAGCCGGCCCCGGCGTCGCGTGGAACCCTTAAGGGAAGCGGCCCTCGTTCGTCGTCGGAATGAGCGACACCACGGGACGGTTCCGGGCCGGTGCCCCGGTTTCGGCCGGCGTGGTCTTCCTGTACGGACTCCTCGTGGTAATCGTCGTCTACGCCACGTCGCGCGCGTCGTTCTCCTCGAACCCGATCGTGCCCGAGTTCCTCGTCGCGGTCCTCTTCCTCTTCCTGGCTCGCCACGTCTCCACCTACTATGTCCTCGATGACCGGGCGTTGCACGCGCGCCGGCTGTTCGGGTCCCGGTCGGTGCCCTTGGAACAGGTCCGGATGCTCGAATTCGCCAACCTACGGGACCTCGGCCCGGTCAGTTTCTTCGGGGGCTGGGGGTGGAGGGGCCGAATGTGGAGCCCGCTCATCCAGACGTTTGACGCCATTCACACGGTCTCGGCCGGGATCCTGGTGACGGCCGGGGATGTACCGTTGTTCGTCTCCCCCAAGCATCCGGAGGAGTTCGCGGCCGAGTTGTCCCGGCGCGTCCGCTCGTACAACCCGTCGGTCGAACTGTCGAGCTTTTCCCGGGACCACAGCGTCGCCTGAGGTCAGCGCGTCTTCCGAGGAGGCAGAGTTCTTCCATCGGGCGACCCGCCGGGAACGGTTGCACTAGTAGCGCGGCATCCTTGGGTCGACCTCATCGGCCCACGCATCGATGCCCCCGGAGAGGGAGCGCACCCGGGTAAATCCCCGGTCGAGCAGGAATCGAACGGCGTCGGCCGACCTCCGTCCCGACTTGCAGTACACGACGAGCGACCGGTCCTTTGGCAACGTCCCGACTCGCTCGGAGAGGGTGCCTCGGGAAATGAGGCGGGCCGTCGGCAGATGGGCGATGGCCCACTCTCCCGTTTCGCGTACGTCGATCAGGGCGGGAGGCCGCGAGGTTCGCAATTCCTTGGCGAGTGCCCGTGCGTCGATTTCGGGGACCCGGGCGGCCATCTCGGTGACGCCACAAAAGGCCGGATAGTCGATGAGTCCTTCCTGGGTGGGGTGGGCGCTGCAAACCGGGCAATGGGGGTCCTTTCGAATTCGAACTTCGCGGGTGCTCCCGGACAAGGCGTCCAGGAGGAGAAGGCGACCGACGAGCGGTTCTCCGACTCCGAGGAGCAGCTTCAGCACCTCGGTCGCCTGCCAGAGACCGACTACGCCGGGCACGACACCGAGCACCCCGCCCTCTGCGCACGAGGGAACGAGCTCGGGCGGGGGAGGTTGGGGGAAGAGGCACCGGTAGCAGGGCCCGTGGCGGGCGTCGAAGACCGAGACTTGTCCCTCGAAGCGGTACACGGACCCGTACACCTCCGGCTTCCGGAGCAGGACGCAGGCGTCGTTGACGAGGTAGCGTGTGGGGAAGTTGTCGGTCCCGTCGAGGACGACGTCGTACCCCCGCAGGATCCGGAGCGCGTTCTTCGAGGTCAATCGGACCTTGTGCCGAACCACCCGCACATTCGGATTCAAGGACCGGACCCGCTTCGAGGCGGCTCCGACCTTGGAGCGTCCCACCGACGCCGTGTCGTACAGCACCTGCCGCTGAAGGTTGGAGGCCTCGACTACGTCCGCGTCGACGAGTCCGAGCGTCCCGACCCCGGCGGCCGCCAGGTAGAGGGCGGCCGGCGCGCCGAGACCCCCGGCCCCGACGAGCAAGACCCGCGCGCGACGGAGGCGCAATTGGCCGCGCTCGCCGACTTCGGGGAGCAGCAAGTGCCGACTGTACCGGTGCCGCTCCTGCGGCGACAAGTGCGGGCGCGGACCCCCTCCGGCGAGAGCCGGGACGAGGGTGATCCGGTCCTTGGGTGCGACGGGGGTCCGGCCGCGTTGCCGGTACCGGATGTCGTCGTCGTTGACCAGGACGATGATGCTCGAACGGATTGCCCCCGACGGGGAGAACACGTGGTGCTGGAGTTCCGGAAACTGCGCGACGAGCTCGTGCAGAACCTCGTCGACGGTCTCGCCGACGACGCGGACCTGTTCCGGTGGGTCGTCGAGGAGTCCCCGGAGAGATGGGGGCAATTCGACCGTCGACCCCTTGGGCGGATCCGTCATCGGGAGGTCGAGGCCCCTCCCGGGCAGCCGGGTCCCCCGCTCTGGGAACCTAGGCCGAGTTGCAGCTCCGTCAGCGGGCCGTTTGGTACGTCACGACGGAACGCGCGAATTCGGGGGTATCGTACCTCGACGGCCGCGATCACGTGGATGTATCCGGCGGTGGCGGTCCGGGAATCCAGCGCCGAGGGCGTCGCCGCGCCCCTCGTGTGCGTGTGGAACATACCGATGACCGGGCCACGACCTCCCTCCGGCCGGAACACTCCGTCCCGAACCTCGCAGGGGTCGGCGCGGTAGTGATTGGTAGCCGGTTCGATATTTCGAAGCTCCACGAAATCCCCGATACGCCCGGCCGACGCGGTTTCCTCGCTCCCGAACAACAAGCCCCCCGTCTCATGCGGCATCCGTCGCACGGCGAGGAGGAGGAGTCTCTCGGCGACCGAGCGGGACACGAGCACGGGGGACCTAACCGTGGGGCCGGACTCCGGAGGATCGACACGCAGGGGACCGGACCTCATGCGCCTCCCCGAGGAGTGGATGGGGCTTAGCGATTCTCACCGCCGAGGCATCCGGACCACCTCGGTCCGAGTGGAACGGGGGAGCAGGCGGTTCCGGAGCTCGAGCGCGTGCACTTTCTCCAATCCGAGGATGCCGTCCCCGCCCGGCGAGCCGTTGGCTCCACCGAATCCGGCTGGGGAGAATTCGGCGTGCGAAGCCAACTGGTGGACGCTTCTCTACAGGAGCTTTCCGGCGCGAATGATAGGAGTCCCGTCGATGGTGATCTCGGAACCCGCGAGGGAAACCCAACTCATGAAATTCGAACGCTCCGTGCCCCCGATCTTCAGCGAAACAGAGCCGCCCTCGACGGTTTCCAAAATGGGGACGTCCTTCACGGCCGGGTTGAGCCCGAAGGTGAGGCCGCTGACTCGGTCCTTGCCCGCCTTCCCGTTCCTGTACTGACGCGCAAAGTCTTCCTCTCCGTCCTCGAAGGAATACTTCGTCAGCCGACCGTTCGAGAATTCGAGCGCTCCCCCGGCCTGGGAGTGCCACCAGATGTTGGTCCGGCGGTTGGCCCGGAAGCTCCCCTCCGCGGTTTGGGGGTCGAGGGCGACGTCCACCCGTCCGGCGGGGATCTGCCCCAGCATGTCGTAGGGCCCGTATCGCTTGTCCCTCGGGTGGGGTGTCCCCTCGTACAACCGTGGGACGGCCCCGGACAAGGCGAGTTCGAGGTCGGTACCGTTGGAGTGCGTGATCCGCACCTTCTTCCCCCGCGAGAGAGCTCGGCAAAGTCGAGCCCCGTTCCGGGCCGTCTGTTCGGGGTCGACGAGAGAGGCCCGCAGAACGGCCTCCTCCCACTTCGCGAGGTCCACGCCCCACCTTCGGGCCCGTCCTTCCGTCACGAACCCGTTGGTCATCCGCGCCCCGCGGAGCCCCGCCTTCCGGGCGACCTCGTACCAAGGCCAGTTCCATGCGAGCGCTTCGTCGAAGGTCTTCTCGTCGCCGGAAGAGTGATCCTTCTCGATCCGGTCGGTGTCCCCCGGACCCCAGAACATCACGTACACGTCCGCGGCTTTCATCGCCGCCCACTCCGGGGCGCTCGACTTGCCGAGGAGCTTACTCTGCTTCCGGTCGATTGCGCGCCACCACGCGTCCTCGTTCTCGTGGATGAGGACAGCGTGGCCGCCCTCCTCGCGGACCGCATCGACCATGGCCGAGGCCATCGGCAAGGTGTGGTCCCAGGACTCGATGATCGCGTTCTCGCCCGCTCGGACCTTGAGGTACTTGGTCACGATGGAGCGGGCCGCGTCGCGCTGCAGCTTGGAGGAAGTTTCCCGCATAGCCGGGGGGCCGAAGTCCGGGTGCCTACTTCTAGCCCCCCCCGGGGGATGCAAAACACTGGGCCCATCAGCGCGACGACCGATTCCCTACGCCCAACGCCCCTTATGCGGGGCCAGGAGGCTGCCGCCCCTGGGGTCTCCTCCAGCGAGATCCGGAACGGGGAGACCATCCCGTCGCCGGCTTACCGGAGCTGAATCAGGTGGGTGCACTGCATCCCACCGCGGGTGATCGAGTCTTGCAGGTCGAGCCCGACCTGGCCGAGGAGTTCCTCGGTAAGGTGCTTGTCGAACACCTCGCACAGGAGGTACGAGTGGGTCAGGGCGTTGTGCCGGAACACGCAATTCGTTCGGACGATCTTCAGGGACCCGCTCGGGGTCGATTCGACCGTGCACCGGAAGCCGAGGTGGTTCAGGGCGCCCGCCAACGCCTTCGCGCGTTCCTGGGCGGAGGCGTCGGTCGGCACCTCCCGAACAATCTGCTTGGCCATTCGCTTGGCCGCCTCCGCGAACAGGGCCGAAACGAACCCTTCGCCCTCGCTCGCCAGAAGTTCCTCCATCACGGAGTCCAGCAGCAACTCGTACCGCCGGGGAAACAGCTCCTGTCCCTGAGGGGTCAGGAGGTACCGCTTTCGGGGTCGACCGACCCCCTCGCGGCGGAAGGTCGGGACGACGATCCCCCGTTCCTCAAGTCGGTCCAAGTGGCCGCGGGCGGCCGATTCCTGGATCCCCAGGGTCTTCGCGAGGTCCCGAGCGGTCTTCGGGGAGATGGCCAGTTCTTCGAGGATTCGGCCCCGGGTCCCCTCCCCGACTCGAATCTCTCCGGCAGCCATCCTGGGACCCCTCGATGCGGCCCGGAAGGCCGCGGAGTTTAGACACCGCGCCATGCTTAAATAAGGGTATCGGCTCGAATCTCTCGGAGAGGATTCCGATGAGCACCGACGCCGTTCCCGCCCACACTCTGGTCGTCAAGAACCTGCACGTCGAGGTCGGCGGAAAGGAGATTCTCAAGGGCGTCAACCTCACCCTTCGGTCGGGCGAACTGACCGCCCTGATGGGCCCGAATGGGTCGGGCAAGAGCACCCTCGCCTATGCCCTCATGGGCCACCCGAAGTACAAGGTGACGGCAGGCGAAGCCCTCCTCGACGGGCAGGACCTGCTCAAGCTGACCGTAGACCAGCGGTCCCGGGCCGGACTCTTCCTTGGTTTCCAGTATCCCCAGGAGGTGTCCGGACTTTCGCTCTCGAAGTTCCTCTGGACCGCCTACATGCAGCGCCACACCGCCGAGACCGCCGATGCCTCGCAATTCGGCAAGGACCTGAGCACCCACCTCGGGTACCTGGGAATGGACGAGGCGCTCCTGAAGCGGTCGTTGAACGAGGGGTTCTCGGGCGGGGAAAAGAAGCGGGTCGAGGTCCTCCAGATGGCCACCCTCGCGCCCATGTTCTCGATCCTGGACGAGCCGGACAGCGGGCTCGACATCGACGCCGTCCGGTCGGTCGGCGAGACGGTCGCCAAGCTCCATTTCGCCAACGCCGGCACCCTCGTGATCACCCACTACCAGCGGATTCTCAAGTACCTCCGGCCCGACGCGGTCCACGTCATGGTCGACGGCGTCATCGTCCTTTCCGGGGGCCGGGAACTCGCCGACCAGTTGGAGGCGAAAGGGTACGACTGGGTCCGGGTCGGTGTCCAGGCTGGGAACTGAGGGACCGGTTCGTCCGCCCGGACCCCACCCCAACCTCGCCCACTGTCGGCGCGACTTCCCCATCCTGAGCCGAATGGCCCACGGGCATCCATTGGTCTATCTTGACTCCGCAGCGACGTCCCAGAAGCCCACGGCGGTGCTCGAGCGCGAGGCCGAATTCTATCGGACGAGCAATGCCAACGTGCACCGGGGCGCCTACGAGCTCAGCGAAGAGGCCACCGCGCTCTACGAAGGCGCGCGGGCACGGGTCGCCCGGTTCCTCCATTCCGACGACCCCGACGAGGTCGTGTTCGTCCGCGGAACGACCGAGGCGATCAACCTCGTGGCCCACGGGCTCGGTCGCGGGTACCTTCGGAAGGGCGACCGCGTCCTGACCACCGTCATGGAGCACCATTCCAACATCGTCCCCTGGCATCTCCTCCGAAGCGAGGTCGGGATCGACCTCGAATTCGTCGATATCGACGACGACGGACGCCTCCGCATGGACGACCTGGAGGCGAAGCTCGCGAACCCAACGAAGGTCGTCGCCCTGACCCACGTGTCGAACGTGCTCGGCACTGTGAACCCGGTCCGGGCCATCGCCGACCGGGCGCACGCCGCCGGGGCGCTGGTCGTACTCGACGCGGCCCAGTCGGTCCCGCACCGACCGGTGAACGTTCGGGACCTGGGCGTGGACTTCGCCGCGTTCTCCGGCCACAAGGCGCTCGGCCCGACGGGGATCGGGGTCCTCTGGGGCCGGCGGGAACTGCTCGAGAAGCTGCCCCCGTACATGGGCGGCGGCGAGATGATCCGCGAGGTCCACCAGGACCGGGTCACCTACCGAGATCCCCCGGGCCGTTTCGAGGCCGGAACGCCGAACGTCTGCGGCGCGGTCGCCCTCAGTACGGGGCTCGATTACCTCGAAGGTCTGGGTTGGGAAGAGATCTCGGCGCACGAACGAGCCCTCGCGCGGAGGACGGTCGAAACCGCCCGCGACCGGTTCGGCGAGAAGATTCGATTCTACGGACCCCCTCTGGGCCCCGAC
>JAKIVT010000008.1 GCA_022750415.1 Thermoplasmata archaeon | reverse complement strand
GGGTGGCCTCCATTTCGCCGGCGGACCCGGGGTTTCCTTATATGGAGCGCCCCGCTCGACCGCCGAATCGTGCAGCGCTGGGCGGGCATACGGGCCTTCGTAGGCACGCGATACGGCAAGCTGGCCCTCGGTCTCCTCGCCCTGGCGACCCTCGCGCTGTCGTTCTACTATCTCGGTCCGTACTTCGCCATTCCCACCCTCCTCCTGTTCGGTCTCGGCGTTCCGATCTACTTCGGTTGGAAGAACCCCCGCCAGCTCGCGGTGATGGGGATCGTCGTGATCCTGGCCAGCGGGCCGTTCATCAACTGGGGCCTGACCGCCCAGGCGATGGTGCCGAGCGGCCCCGCCAACTCCGCGTCGGATGCCCTCAACACATCGAACGGCCAACCGGTGCTCACGAACGCTACCGCGTCGCCGTACAATGCGCCCGGGGGCCACGTGTTCGACTTCGCGGTCGACCTCTATCCCCAGCGATTGCCGGCGAATACAACGCCGTACTCCCTGGAGGTCTTCGTCAGCACGTGCCCGGGGGCGACGGGGAACTCCTCGCCGTTCTGCGGCAACGGCTACCCGTTCTACGCCGTCAACCAGTCGGTCGTGAACGCGACCGGTTCGCCCGCCCATCTCGACTTCCACCTGGCCCTTCCCGGGCCCAACATCTGGTGGTGGCAGATGGGGCTGCTCGCGAAGACCGTGAAGGTCCTCCCCGGGACGAGCACGAACAACACGAGCTACCAGTGGATCTTCCTCGCCGTCCCGAACGCGTACGGGGCCGTCCAGGGGCCCGTGACGGGGACGTGGCTCTCGACCTACGAGCTCCTCCTCCCCCAGACCATCCTGGACGTCTTGTTCTACCCCGGGATCGTGTTCTACCTCGGTCTCCTCGTCTACGTGTTCCTGAAGAACCGCGAGGCGCGGCGGAAGGCCGCGCGCGCAGGAGCAGGCTCCGGAACGATCCCGCCCACGTCGGGACACCCGCCGGCGTCGCTCCCCGAGGGCAGCCCAACGGGCGCTTCTCCCGGATCCGGAGGAACCGCCGGGCGGACGGAGACCGCGTGCCCGAAGTGCGGCGCCGTCGTCTACCCGAAGGAGACGAACTGCTGGAAGTGCGGCGCGGCGCTCTCTCCCACGGCGAACGCGCCCCTATCGAGCGGCTCCCGCTAAGGGAGTTGGGGCCCGTCCGGGCTCACGTGAACACGGTCGCGCTGTTGTAGTACGACAGCGGGAGCAAGTTGTTGGTGAGCCACATGTCGGTGTTCTCGCTGGTGAGACCGAGGCTGAGCACGTAGTTCCCGGCGGCCGGCGCGGTCCAGTTAAGGACGATCCACGACCAGCCTCCGTTCCCCGAGAGGGTGACCGCTCCCGTCACGAGCGAGCCGCCGAAGTACGCCGGGCTGCCTCCGATGTAGAGCGTAGCGAAGACGGCGCCCCCGACCGGGCCGTTGGCCCGGACCGCGACGAAGAACTCCGACGGCAGGCCGTGCTTGAGCGGGTATTGGGTGCTGCCGGCGATCCCGAAGTCGGACAGCCCCCGCCCGGGGTTGGTCGTCGTGGAGAATCCGCAGAGGAAGTTCACCGCGTTGTACACGACGGCGGACGAGGCACCCGACGCCGTCCCCCATGCGTTTCCGCCGGGGATGAGCGAGGTGATCAGGGCGGGGTCCGTACCGAGGATCAGTTGCTGGTGGTTCGTCGTCGTGTTCGTGTACGCGCCGACGACAAGGGCGCCGGAGTCCGCGAGCCAGGTCTTGCCGATGCCCTGGGTCGTGAACGAGTAGTACGGCTGGAACGCGTTCGAGGCCGCGAACGTCTTGTTGATGGAGAGGGTGAGCCCGCCGAGACCGTCCGCCCGGAGCGCTGGGGCCGTGGCCGACGACGTGTAGGTGACCGCCGAGGCCGCGGCATGGGAGGCGGTGCAGGTGCCGCTCGTCCCCAGGCCGAACTGGGTCTGGAAGGCGGCGGAGTAGCTGGCGCAGGTCGTTGCGGTGAAGCCGTTCGACCCGACGAGCCAGAAGTTCGTCGTGGTCGCGGCTCCCGTGATCTTCGTCTGCTCGCTCGCCCCGGGCGGGAGCTGGGCGCACACGAGCCCCGTGGCGCTCCCGAAATCGATGATGACGACCCCGTAGAGCTTCAACGTCGCCGTTGCCGGCAGCGCGACCCCGCAGGCGACCGACATCGACGTGAAGGGGAATCCGTCGGCGGTCAGCTTCTGGGCGAGGTCCGCCGAGGTGTTGGAGACGGGGAAGGAGCCGGCCGGGTACGCGTGGGCGATGAACAGGATCTTCGGGAAGACGGTGATCGAGAACCCTCCCTCCGCCGAAGCGCCGGTCATGGTGGCGAGCGCCTGCACGGGGGTTGCGCCGAGGGACGCCGGGGTCCAAGACTGCGTGTAGACGGCGGTACCGCCCGCGTTGATCCCTTGGGAGGTCGTGCCGCCGACCGTGTTCCCACCGACGTAGAACTGGACAAGGACCGTTCCGGGGGACCCACCGTTGTTCGTGACGCTGGCCTCCAACTGGATGGGCACTCCGAGGACCGGGGCCGTGTTGTCCGCCGTCACCTGGATCTGCAGGACGGTCGCGCTCCCGCCGGTATTGGTGATCGTGACGGGGATGGCGATCGAATTCTGCAACCCGGAACCGTCGGTGGCGTTCACGAAGACGTAGAACGTTCCGGACGACGACGACCCTCCGGCGACGGTGAAGACCCACAGACCCGACGTGGAGAGGAACGACATCGCGTTGAGGCCACTTCCGGCCACGCCCGGGATCTCCGAGTCGTTCACGAAGACCGAGCCCGGGCGCAGGTTGGAGTCGCTAATCCCGACGTAGACCGTGAACGGCGAGTTGACGTTGGGAGAAGCCGGGTTCGTGCCCGCCTGGGTGAAGATCGGCGGCAGGAAGGGGCTCGAGCCCGGGAGCGTGATGCGGAACAAGAGCTGGGACTGAGCGATGATCGAGATCGTGATGTTGTCCGGGGACGGGGCCGCCGTCAACCCGTAGCTCGTGATGTTTTCGCGCCAGGTCTGGCCCAGCGCCCACGTCGTCGAACCATTCAGACCCGACGCGAGCGTGAACGGAGCGGCGAACGCGGCCGGATGCGCCTGGGACTGGAGGTAGACCGCGACCTGCTGGGTGGAAACGCCGGCCACCGTCGGGCCGGCCAGGTGTTGGACGTTCACGTAGAGGATCGGGACGACTCCCGCCACGGCCTTCCCGTAGGTGAGCGTCGCCGAGAACTGATTCGCCGGTTGCGGTGGGGGGCGGGGAAACGTGTTGATGAAGAAGAAGACCGAGGCGAAGAGGGTCACCGTCAGGGCCAGGAGCAGGATCGTCGCGACGACATCGCTGACTCCCCGGTGGTTGCGTCGCGCCGAGGCCCGGCGCCAACTGGACGTTCGGAAGCGGCGGCCACGCGAAACAATTGCGGTCACGGACCTCTACGGGGTGGACTCCCCGGCTAATACTGGCGAGGTCACGTATTTGAACGTTAGCGACGAGACTCGGCGAAGGAGCCCGCGTCGCGCCGTGAGGCGCATCCATGCGGATTCCGCCCCAGGAGTGGGTGGTGCGGACCCTCGGAATGGAACGGGAGACGACGGGGACGAGATCTGACGGCCCGGCTGGGCCCGCTGTTGCATGGGATTCGGCCGTCCCGGGCGGCCGCCGCAACGCGTACGGCTGCGAACGGCCCGGGACCGTTGTGGGGTGCGATTTCCGGGCGGTTATACGCCCGGATTTCCGCGGCGCCCCGCAATTTCGCGGCTCCGGATTTGTTCGACAACGTCGGCCGGGCCGGACCGGACCCCTACCGACGTTTTTCCCCACGACGGGGGCCGACAGTTTAAGTAGCATGATTTTGCATAGGTCGCCCCAGCCGTGTTCGACAAACCCCCGCGCCGCGAATCCGAGGAGCTTTCGGCTCCGAACGACTCGCGGATCGGTCCCGAGGACGAGCGAATCGCGCTCCGGTGCCACCGGCGAGAGCTCCAACTGGTCGACTCGTTCGTCGCCAGTGGGGAGTTCCGCAGCCGGTCGGAACTGATGCGCGAGGCGCTGCGCGATTTCCTTCGGGCGCGGGCCCTCACGGCCGTCGAGAGCGTCGCCACCCGTTCGGTCCGGGGCCTGGTCGAGGTGCCGGTCCGGCTTCGGTCGGACGAAGTGGAGACGCTGCGCGCCTACGGAGAGCTGAACGGGAACGGCCGCGACCTCGCGGACGTCCTCGCCGAGCTGGTCCGACGCGGCGAGCTCGAGGCGAAGGTCGCCGAGCTCGTCGATCGGTCCCGGTCGGCCGTCCGCAGCGCGAGCGCCAACCGGGAGCGGCTGCGCGAGCTGAGCGATTCGTCGCAAGAGCTCGAACGCAAGGGGGTCCTGGGCCGGTAGCCCAGGGGGGATTCGGACGATTCACGGCGGGGGTGGTGGCGATGCGCGAGGCCAACGGAAGAAGAGAGAACGACCGAGACGGAACGAACCTGCGGACGGATGAGGTCGACGCGGGGCTCTGGGAGCCCTCCGTTCGACTGGGACATGACGTCCGCTTCCTCCTAGTCGCCGTCGGCGGCGGAGGGATCCGGGTCGGTCGCGAAATCGCGCGCCGCCACCTCCGCTTCGTCGAGACCGTCGCCATCAATTGCGACCCTCGGGTCGCCGATGCCGAGGACTTCGACCGCCGGATCTGCCTCGGGGCCGACAACGGCTCTTCGCTAGGTGTTCCTGTCAGTGCCGGGGCCGCCGGGCAACTCGCCCGGGCCGCGGAACCCGCCTTGGAGCGGGTCTTCGACGGGGCCACGTTCGTCACGGTCGTCGCGTCCCTGGGAGGCGCGAGCGGGACCGGCATCCTGCCGGTCGTCCTCGAGGCCGCCAGCCGGTCCGCCGAGGTGCTCAGCGTCTTCGTCGTCAAGCCGTTCGCCGTCGAAGCGGAGCGTCGCGCGGTCGCCGAGCGGGCGATCGCGGGACTCCACTTCCTCGACGCCTTCGTCGAGAAGCGCCAGCGCCGCCAAGCCACCCTCATGGTCCTCGACAACGACGAGCTGCTCCGCCGCAACCGGCGGATGCCGCTCCGTCAGGTCCCCGTCGTCTGGGCGGACCGCATCGCCGGCCACATCGAGGAATCGATGTTGACCCCGGTCGAGGCCCTCCTCGACTCCCAGAGGATCTCCCAACTGGCCGTCGAGGAGAGCTTCCCGAGGATCCCACCGACGATCCCCAGCTCGATCGGGCCCGAGCCCCCCCAAGAGTTTCCCCCGATGTACCCCCAGATGTCGCCGGGCGGCCCGACGGCCTCCCCCGACGTCGAGCTCACCTTCGAGGTCATCGCCTCGGGCCCGCGGGGCCCCGAGGCGCTCTGAGCGACGGCCGGTACGGATCCGACCGGCCCTAGGTCGGCGTCTCGAAGTAGGCCAGCCGAACGATATCGTCGTGGGACCGGGCATACCGGTCCCGGGGGACCGTCCGTGGGTCGAGGAATCCGATCTGTTTCCAGGGTCGGGCGGCGAGCGGGACCCCGGCTGGCCAAGTGGTGCCGAACAGGAAATGGAGGTCCCAATGTTGCTCGGCCGCTCCCGGTCGTCCGTACGCCTCGGAAACGACCAGCGGTCCTGTGATTTCGAGGTCGGATCGCTCGAGCTGCTCCACGGCGATCCGGGCCGCCGCGGCCTCCGGCGCCTCGTACTCGACGAGGTGGCACGACGGGAGCATCAGCTGATCGCCGATTCGGGCCACCCGCGCCGGTCCGAGACTTCCGATCTTTTCCCAGTCGACCTCGGGCGACGGGGAGCCGAGCGCCACGCGGCCCGGGTCGGCGGGGTCTCGGATCAGCAAGAACGCGGAAAGGCAGGCGCCGTCCGCCGGGATCTGGGAGTATCCGGGTCCTGCGTTCGCCTCGCGGCGCCAGCGGGCGAACGTCCGGGGGCGGGGCTCGTCCATGCTCATCCCCCGCACTTCGGCGAGCCGGGACCGCCCGGGGGGCGGGGCATGGAAACTTCGAACGCCGGAACCGTTATCTCCCGAGGGCGCTCGGAGCGTCGTTCCATGGACGGCCGACTCCTCACGATCCTCGTGACCTTCCTCCTCCCGGCGGTGTTGATCGGGGTCACGATCTGGCAGTTCGCGTCGAACCCCATCGCGATCCTCGTGCTGGTCATGGTCGTCATCGGCGGGGCCCTCTGGCTCCTGACGTACTCCGATTCGTTCGGCATGGCGACGTCCTCGTGAACTTCCGGTCTCCGCGATCCTATCCGTAGATCGTCGGCTGCGCGGGCTCCGTCGAAAGCTCGGGGACCGCGTGCTTTCGGGCCCGCATCGCTGCGCGCAGCGCCTTCTCGATCGACTCGGCCTGGGTGCGAAGCGGCCCTGTGTCGATCTTGAGTTCCGGAAGGAGGCGGTCGAGGGTCTCGATCAGCGCCGCGCCAGCCCGGTGGTCCGGGAACCCCTCGGCAGCCGTCACGGCGCTGACCAGGAGAACCGCGACGGGCGTCGCACGCGCGATCCCCTCGATCAGCAGCGCTCCGGAGAGTCCGCCGATGACCCCATCCTCAAGGCGCCGCGCGTTCGCCTTCTTCAGTTCGGCAGCGAACGACGCGTTCTCTTGGGACGTGGCGACCCAGACGGTCTCGTCGGCCGCTGGGGTGGCCCCCGGCGTCGACGACTCCGCCTCGACCGGGTGGGGCATGACGCCTTCCAGACCGATCACCCAGCGCGCCTTCCGCTGCTCCGCGCCGCGGAGGATCGCCTGCGCCGCAACGAAGGCGAGGTCGGGCGGGACGGGAAGCTCCGAGAGTACGACAGCGAGGTCGGATCGGCCGTAGACCCGGATGGGGGGGTGGACCTGGCCGTCCTGGACCACCGCGATGGGTTGCGAGTCGGAGCCGTCGAAGACGCCGATCCGGGGCAGCTTGAGAGATTTGACGATGTAATGACCGGCAACGGTCGCGGCGAGCCCGGCGGACGGAAAGCTCGAAAGTACGATCCCTCCGGGCGCCAGAGGAGAAGCGGTGGAGGCGGTATCCCGCCATTCGAGCGACATGGGGTCTCGGCCGCTGGCACCACCCTGCTGTACATGTAGATTCGTCCACCCGGAATTCCGTCCCCAAGGGACAAGTACTCCGCGCCGCTCGACGAGGTACGTGGGGCTTCCGTTCCGCGACTTGGTGAGCCCGGAGGAGCTTCCCTGGGAGGCTCTCGCGGGCCGGTCCGTCGCCGTCGACGCCTACAACGCCGTCTACCAATTCCTCGCGACGATCCGCCAGCGGGACGGTCAGCCGTTCAGCGACCCGGAGGGTCGCATCACCAGCCACCTGATCGGGGTTCTCTACCGGACGACCTCCCTCCTGGGACAGGGCGTCACCCCCGCCTGGGTGTTCGATGGAAAGCCACCGGACCTGAAGGCCGGGACCCTCCGCGAACGGTTCGTCGCGAAGGAGCGGGCCGAGACCGCGTGGAAGGAGGCGCTCGAGGCCGGCGACCTCGAGACCGCCCGGAAAAAGGCCGCGCAAACGAGCCGGTTCTCGCGCTCGATGGCCGAAGAGACCATGGAGCTCCTCCGCGCGCTCGGCGTTCCGGCCATCCAAGCTCCGTCCGAGGGGGAGGCGCAGGCCGCCGCGATGGCGCAACGCGGGACGGTCTGGGCCGCCGCTTCCGAAGACTACGATAGCCTCCTCTTCCACGCGCCGCGTCTGGTCCGGGGCCTGGCGGCGCGGCTCCGGCAGGGGAAAGCGCCCGCCGCCCAGATCATCGACCGGGAGAAATTGCTCGAACAGCTCGGCATCTCGGACGAGGAACTCCTCCTCATCGGGCTGCTCGTCGGGACCGACTTCTCGGACGGCGTTCGGGGGTACGGGCCGAAAAAGGCGTTGAAGCTCGCGCGCGAACACCTGGGCTGGGAAGGGACGCTCCGGAAGGCCGGTCTCGACCCCGCCGAGGCGGAACCGGTGGCCGAGCTGTTCCGGAATCCGCAGACCATCGAGGTCGAGCCGGTGGTGCTCCGCCCGCTGGACCGCGACGCGGTGCACCGGATCCTGGTGGACCGGCACGGTTTCTCCGCGGACCGCGTGGACGGAGCGTTGCAGAGGGCGAAACGGCACGGCTCCCCACTCGCGCCCACGGTCCTGGACCACGGTCGGCAGACGATGCTCGATGCGTTCGGGGGGGAAGGGTCGTGACGCAGTACGAGTCGGTCCCGAACTTTTCCGAGGGCCGGGACGCAACGAAGGTCGCGGCGATCGCCGACGCCGCTCGGACGGTCCCGGGAGTGCGGGTCCTGGACGTCGAGAGCAACGCGGATCACAACCGGTCGGTGATCTCGCTCGTCGGGGAAGGGGAGCCCCTCCTCGAAGCGCTCTTCCGGATGATGCGGGTCGCCGTGACTTCGATCGACCTGCGGACCCACGTGGGGGAGCACCCGCGAATGGGCGCGGTCGATGTCGTCCCGTTCATCCCGATCGGGGACGCTACGATCGAAGGTGCGATCCGGCTCTCCGAACAGCTCGGAGAACGCGTGGCCCGCGAACTCCACGTCCCGGTCTATCTGTACGCCCAGAGCGCTCGCGTCCCGGAACGCGCGGACCTCGCCGTCGTCCGACGCGGACAATTCGAGGGGATCCGCGACACGATCGGCACCGACCCGGCCAAGAGGCCGGACTTCGGCGCGCCGCAGGTCCACCCGAGCGCTGGGGTGGTCGCGATCGGGGCCCGCCCGGTCCTCATCGCCTACAACATCTACCTCGCGACCCCCGACGTGGCGATTGCGAAGCGGATCGCGAAGGCCGTTCGGGCCCGAGACGGCGGCCTCCCCGAGGTCAAGGCGCTTGGGTTCGAGATCAAGGAGCGCAACCAAGCCCAGGTGTCGATGAACCTCACCGACTTCCACACGACCCCGATCCCCCGCGTCGTCGAAGCGGTCCGGGCCGAGGCCGCGAAGGCCGGGATTCGCACCGTCGAATCCGAGATCGTCGGCCTCGTTCCGGACGATGCGCTCCTCGACGCCGCGGAGTCGTACCTCCAGCTCACGCACTTTGACCGCCGCCAGATCCTCGAGCGGCGCTTCGCGGACGCTCCGGAGGCGCCCGGTCGATCGCTCGCGTCCGCAACGCTCACCGAGTTCGCCCGTCGACTGTCGGAGCGGACACCGACCCCCGGCGGGGGGAGCGCATCGGCGGCCGCGGCGGCGATGGGCGTCGCCCTCGGGGAAATGGTCCTTCGCTTCTCCCAGCCGAAGGACGCGAATGACCCAATCCTCGATGCTGCCATCGCGGAGATGGCCACCGCCCGCGACCGCCTGCTGGCGGGGGTCGACGAAGACACCGAGGCGTTCGAGGCTCTTCGGTCTGCTCGGAAAGCCCTCAAGGTCGCTCCCTCGGAGCCCTCCGCTCTCAACGCCCACCGAGACGCAGTCCGACGGGCGACCGAAGTCCCTCTTGCGACCGCTCGCCTCTCCCACGGATCTTCCGAGCGCCTCGCGGCGCTCCGTCCGAAGGTTCGCGCATCGATTGCGAGCGACCTCACGACCGCGATCGCGCTGCTCGAGGCGGGGCGGATCGGGGCCCTCGCCAACGTCGCGATCAACATTCCGGATCTTGAAGGCGCAGGGGTCGACGTCGGTCCGATCCGCGCCGAAGCCCGATCGCTTGGGATGTTGTAGCGACCGATGACGACCACCGACCGCCCCGAAGTCCTCGTGAACTGCGCCGTCTCGGCGGACGGACGCCTCGCGTACGCCGGCGGCCGCCAAGCAAAACTCTCCGGACCAAACGACCTGGCCCGGGTCCAGTGGCTGCGGGCCGATGTCGACGGGATCCTCGTGGGCGTCGGGACGGTGGTGGCCGATGACCCGTCCCTGCGCGTGCACTGGGAGCGGATCGACCGACCGAAGGGACGCTCGCCGACGCGGGTCATCGTCGATTCCGTCGGGCGAACACCTCCGGGAGCGCGGGTCCTCGACGGCTCGACGCCGACGGTCGTCGCGGTCACGGACCGGTGCACACGCACATTTCCACCGCAGGTCGAGGTGATCCGGGCCGGCTCGGACCGAGTCGAACTCGCGCAACTCTTCGCGGAGCTCAAGCATCGCGGCATGCGGAAATTGCTCGTGGAAGGAGGCGGTGAGATCCTCGCCTCGGTGTTGGCCGGAGGGCTCTTCGACCGGATGACCGTCTTCGTGGCGCCGACCGTGATCGGCGGGTCCACCGCCCCATCGATGGTCCGCGGCCCCGACCTCCCGGAATCCCGGCCATCGGCCCCGCTTGTCCTCGTCACCTCCGAGCCGCTCGACGACGGGGTGGTCCTCACTTACGTTCCGGCCGGGAGCCCGAACGCTCCGGCGCGACCGTTATCTGGGCCGACCCATCCCGACGGCTCGAGGGCCGAACCGTGAAGCTCGTGCACTTCGTCCTCTCCGACCAGTTCCACTTCGGGATGGTCACCGACCAGAACGAGTACATCGACCTCGACACGGCGTGCCGCGACTACTTCGGCGTCAACCCGATCAAAGGGGCCGACCCGAGCCGGTTCCGGGACATGCGGGCGTTCTTCGCCGGCGGCGCCGAATCGGTGGACATCACCAAGAAGATCTTGGAGTACATCGAACGGCGGCGCCGGGCCGGCTGGACGCCCCGGGCCGCGACGGGGGCCCGCCTCTTGTTCAAGGCCGAAGAGGGGGTCCGCCTGTTGGCTCCCGTCGCCAACGGCGCGAAGATCTACTGCCTGGCCGCGAACTCCCGAAGCCATCTCGCCGAGCAGAAGCGCGCCATACCGAAACAGCCGTACCTGTTCACCCGATTTTTCAACAGTCTCGTGGGACCGAGCGAGCCGCTCATCCTCCACCAGGCGGGGACGTTCCCCGACGTCGAAGTCGAGCTTGCGGCGGTCGTCGGAAAGAAGGGGAAGCACATTCCCGCTTCGCAAGCGATCGAGCACGTCGCCGGCTACACGATCGCCCTCGACATGGGCTACCGCGACCTGCAGTATCCCGCCGAGGGACCGGTCGACTGGGTCATGGGCAAGGGATTCGACAGCACGATGGCCGTCGGCCCCTGGGTCGTTCCGAAAGAGGAGGTCGGCGAGGTGTACCCCCTGAAGATGGAGCTCAAGGTCGGGGGGACCGTCCGGCAGTCCGGAACCACCGACGACTACGTGTTCCGACTTCCTCAGATCCTCGAGCACCTTTCGCGCGGCGTGACACTGGAACCGGGGGACTTGATCTCGCTCGGTACGCTCGGCGGCACGCCCGGCTTCGAGTTCGGCAACGAGAGCCGACGGCTGAAGAGCGGGGACCAGGTCGAAGCGTCGATCGAAAAGATCGGCCGGTTGGTTATCCCGGTCCGGGCGGAAGTACCGCCTCCCCCCTGAGCATCAGGAACAGCGCGACCGGGCTCGGGAGGTCGAGCACTGCCCCGGCCGGGGCGTCGAGGGGCGACTGAGGGAACGGGTACCGCACATCCTTCGTGAGGACCACGGACGACCGGTCCGTCCTCGGGGAGTCGGGTAAGGCTTCCCCGAAAGGGTCGAACGAGGAGAGGTGGTCCAACGTCAGCGGAACCACGCGGAATCCGGTCCCTCCGTGGAGGGAACCGGGGAGTCGGATCAGTCGGTGAATGTCGGTAGTGACGGGGGCATCCGTTTCGCCCTGGACCTCGACCGCGGCCCGGGCCACGACGACCTCGAGGAATTCCGGGGGCAGGTCCTTGTCCCGGACGTCGAGGCTGAGCGACCCGCTGATCTTCCGACCGACGCCGTCCTTGACGAGGGTTTTCGCAAGGCTTCGAGCCTTCGATTTGGAGAGGCCGGCCGCGACGAGCTCGGCTTCGGCCGCCGAGGGTCCCGCGGCGGCCCACCGGTCGAGCATCGCAACGACGGCCCGGCTCGTTCGGCCCGACCAACCAGGCGCATCGGTCGCGGGAAGTCGCGCGAACGCTTTCCCGGGCCGGACGGACTGGCCGTCGCCGTCATCGTCCGCCATGGACGACGCCGTTCCCCGGTCGCTGGAAATCACGCGACGGGCATCGAACCCGGATCCGGTCACGTAGTCGACGAGCTCCCGTCGTTCGGGGCTGGTTAGGGTCCAGAAGACCTCGTCCTGGATGTGGACGTGGTAGCCACGGCCGCCGGAGAAGACCAGGAAGGTTTTCGCCGGGTCAATCCCGAAATCGCCGAAGAGAAAGTCGCGAAGGAGGTCCTGGACACGTTGGCGGACGAGGCCGAGCTGACCCGCGTAATCTAGTGACTCCGCTCCGCGCAGGTGGTCGGCGTCGAGGTCGAACACCACATCGGCACCGAGCCACTCCTTCCCCGGCATCGTGGGGTGGTCGGGCAGGTGGTAGTACGCCGACGAGTAGTACACGTGCCGGGGGGCTTCCCGCCGGAGGAACCCCTGAAACTCCTCGACGGTCCGGAACGCGGCGTGGCGTCGCATCATCGTCTCGGTCGTGAAGGGAAACGCAGCGAACTCGCGCCGCGCGAACCGCAGCGGGGGCGGCACATCGGTCGCCGAGTAGTACCGCGAGAACCGCTCCTTGGCCCAGGCGAGGTCCCGACCTTCTAAGCGGACGGTGACCCCCATGCCTACTCGCCGTCCGGGACCTCGATCGTCGCGGTCGCGTCGTCGAGGGCATCTTCCCGCCTCAGCCGGGCGAGGAGGTGGAAGACGGAGGAGTGCTCGCTTCCGTGGAGGAGGAGCTCGAGGGCCCGCGTGGCGCCTTCCAGCTGCCGCTCCTGTCCGATCAGCGCGACGGTCGAACCATAGACGCTCATCGAACAGCCGGACAGAGACTCGATGCGAGCGCGGGCGCGTCCCTCGACGCCGATCAAGCGGGACCGGATCCGCCACAGCGACGCCTTGTCGTGCTTTCCCGTGACCTGCTTGATGTCGATCACCCCGAGGTAGGTGTCGTCCCGGAGGAGTCGCTCTGCCCGCGGCGGGGAAAATCCTCGTCCGATCGCGAGCGCGACGTCCCGGGCCTTCAGCAGTCCGATGGGGTCGCCCGTGTCCGGCGCCGTCACTTCGACCGTTCCGTCGTCCCGGTCCACCGAGATCGACGTGCCGGTCCGCTGCTCGATCCGTCGCTTCGTCGACCCGCCCGCGCCAATCAGCACCCCGATTCGATCGTCCGGGATCCGGACGTACAGCACCGCCACGGCCTAGCCCCCTTTCGGGCCGAGTTCGAGGGGGCCGACCGCCTGCATGAACGTCTCGGGGGAGGTGGGAACTCCCAGCCGCCGGAAGTACTTCGCAAAGTTCGCGACATCGCGCTCGAGCAGCGCCTTCGCCTGGGGATGCTCCGCCTCGATCGACTGGGCGACGTCGATCACGACCGGTTTGCCGCCGTGGAAGAGGACGTTGTACGGCGAGAGGTCGGCGTGGACGAGGCGCGCCTTCTGGACCATCAGTCGCACTTGGACGACCATGTCGTCGTGGACCGCCTGCGGGTCGTCGAGCGCGATCGTCTGGAGACGTGGAGCCGGGAGGCCCTCGTCGCCCACGAAATCCATCACGAGCACGTTGCGTAGGTATCCGAACGGGCGGGGACACCGAACGCCGGCGTCATACAGTCGGTGAAGAACGCTGTGCTCGCGGCGCGTCCACCCCGTCACGAGACGGCCGTAATTCGACGTGCTCGCCTCTCGCTTGAGCATTTCGAGGGCGTAGGCGGGGAGTCGTTTGAACACCGCGTTGCCGATCCGGTAGACCTTCACCGCCCGGAACACTTCGCCCGAGGTCGCCCGGAAGACTCCGCCCTCCTTGCCGGTGGAGATTGGATAGTCGAGTTGGTCGAACTGCCCCTGGGTGACGAGCCGGGAGATGGCGACGAGGGTGGCGTGGTCGAAGAATTCGTCGAGGAGCTTGCGCTGCTGCGACTCCTTCCGCCGATCTTCGAACCGCTCCTTCCGCTTCGGAAAGAGCTGCTCCTCCACGTCCGCCATTCGGATTCGAGGTGGCTAGCCGCCCGGCAAGATAGGGTCGAGGGCCGGTGCCGCACGGGCGAGAGTGCTGCTCCCCTACTGGCGTCGTCGTAACCTCGGGTATATCCGTACCCACGCGGTAGATTCTCGTATGAGCGGATTCACGCGACTCTCACCACGGCCCCCCTCGTCCGCGGTCCCTCAGGGTCCGGAGGGAGCGCCACCGGCCTCCGCCGCCCCCGCGACCGACCTCGGGGAGCGTCTCGCCCGCACGCTCGACTACGATGGCGTGTTCGCCATCGTGCGCGAAGCGGTCCGTCGCACGCTCCACTTGGACCGGCCGGGGCTCGGCCTCGGACTTTCGAGCCTGCCGCCGACGGTCGGAGCCTATTGGCCGGTCACCGGGAACCTGATCGTTCTGAACGAGGGCCTCGTAACGGCGATGCGGTCCCACGCCAAGTCGACGCTCGAGTTCAACGCCTTCGTCTACGTGGTCTTGGCCCACGAGTACCTCCATTCCCTCGGCTACCTCGGGGAGCCCGAGGTCCGTCGCGCAACGGCCTGGGTGACCCGGACCGCGTTCGGCGCGGAGCACCTCGCGACCTCGCTGGCCGAGGGCGACCTCTGGAGGCTCTACCCGTTCCTCCAAGAAGCCCCGGGCGGGGACGGGCGCTCGGTCCGCGTGGTTCGTGGGTTCGATCGCGAGAGTACGTCGTCGTACATTCGCTAGGTCTTCCGCGACCGGCCGCCGAGCCCTTATCCCCGCGTCGGGGGTGCGTCGCCGAGGAATACGATGGTCGATTCGGCAGTCCTCGTGACGGCCACCGGGGCCATCGTGATTGTCGGGTTCACCTTCATAGTTCTCCTAGTTCGCTCCGCGAAGCATGTCCAACCGTACCAGCAGGGCGTCTTGATGCTCTTCGGATCGTACCGGCGTTTGATCAATCCGGGCCTCAACTTCGTTTCTCCGCTGGCAGTCGTCCGCCTCGTGGACCTCCGCAGCCGGACCATGCCTCTTGCCCCCCAGGAGCAACTGACGAGCGACGGCGTGGTTGCTCGGATCGAAGCGGCGCTGGAGTTCAAGGTCGTCGACGCAGCAAAGGCCATCTTTCAGGTCGACGACTATGCCAAGGCGGCGCCCGCGCTGGCCGAGCGAGTGCTCTGCCAAACCGTCGCGCAGCGCCCCTATTCCGCCGTTCAATTCAACGCGGCGGAGCTTGGAGCAGCGGTCCGCGACGCGATGTCACCGACCGCCGCGGGTTGGGGCGTGCAGGTGCTTTCGGTGGACATCAAGCGAGTCGGGTCAGCCGGCGAAGTCGGGACACCGGGCGGCGGCGCCGGGCCGTTGTCTATCTCGAACCTACGGTCGGGTTGAGGGAATCGCACCTTCGCGTGCGCCGACGCGTCGTGGTACCTTCGATGATTCTCCGGTCAGCGAAGGCCGAATCCTTATCCGTCGCGTACGAGTACGCGGGCCGTCGGTCCAATGGTCGATGCCGGTCTGATTGTTGGCGTGCCTCTCCTTCTCATCGGGGCGGCGCTGTTCATCATCGAGGTCATTCACCCCGGGGCGTTCCTGCTAATCCCCGGATCCGTCATCCTGGCCGCCGGCATCCTCTACCTGGTTGTCCCGTCGCTCCTGACCGACACCATCTTCGGACCGGCCATCGTGGTCGGCGTGGCGTTCCTCGCAACCCTCGCTACCGTACCGTACTACCGACACATTGCCCCGGTCCATCGACCACTGACCACCATCCCCATGTCGCTCGAAGGCGAGACGGGCGTTGTCACGACCGCCGTCGAACCGGACAACATGAAGGGGAAAGTCCGGGTTCGCTCGGAGATCTGGTCCGCCCGTTCCGACCGGCGCATCCCCGAAGGAACCAAGGTCCGAATCCTGGGCGGCGAGGGCGTGAGCGTTCGCGTCGCTCCCCTCGAGAATCACGGGACGCCGTAGGGCGACCATGGGACGAGATCAGCCCTCAGCCGTTGGACCTTCGATGACGATCCGAACGGGAACCTCACAACCAATCACGGGAGAACGCAAACAATGGTAGACCCTGGAACCCTGGCCGGAATCTCGTTCCTCGCCGTCGTCGTCGTGTTCATCTTCATCGTGCTCCTGCTCCGGGCCGCTTGGTCGGTTCAACCGTACCAGCAGGGCGTCGTCACCCGGTTCGGCTCCTATCGGGGGCTCATCAATCCCGGATTGAACATCATCAGCCCGCTCTCCAAGGTGGTCCGCATCGACCTGCGGACGCAGGTGCTCGAAGTGCCCCGGCAGGAGGTCATCACTAAGGACAACTCCCCGACGAACGTCGACGCGATCATCTACATCAAGGTCGTCGACGCCTCGAAGGCCATCTTCCAAGTCCAGGACTACCACGTCGCGACCGTCGCCCTCGCGCAGACGACCCTTCGGTCGATCGTCGGCGACATGGAACTGGATGAGGTCCTCTACAACCGCGACCGGATCAACACCCGGCTCCGGGACATCCTCGACGAGGCCACCGACCGATGGGGGGTCCGCGTCGAGGCGGTCGAGATCAAGGAGGTCGACCCGGTCGGACCCGTCAAGGCCGCGATGGAGGAGCAGACCTCCGCCGAGCGTCAACGGCGGGCGGCGGTGCTCCGCGCTGACGGAGAGAAACGTTCCGCCATCCTGGTGGCCGAAGGACAGAAGCGGTCCCGCATCCTGCAAGCCGAGGGACTTCGGCAGTCGAAGATCCTCGAGGCCGAGGGGGGCCGGATGGCGACGATCCTGGAGGCGCAGGGAGAATCGCAGCGACTGCGGATCCTCTCGCTGGGTGCCGGCACTCTCGACGCGAAGGCGCTCACGGTCCTCACCCTCGACACTGTCTCCAACCTCGGCGACGGACAAGCCACGAAGATCCTGTTCCCGTTCGAGTTCTCCCGTCTGATGGAGGGCGCGAGCGAGTACCTCGGCACCTCCCGGACGGTCCCGGACCGGGGCCTGAACAGCATGAGCGACCTCGAAGCCCAGATCGGAAAGATCGACGACATCCTCGGGCCGATCCCCCGGCAAGAGGAGTTGCTGACCGAGATCAAGAGCATCGAGGACGAGATCAAGGCGGAGACCGACGAGTCGACCGCGATGGTCGGCGGCTCGATCGAGGACGTCGCGAGGGCCGGCACGGCCCCCATCACCGCGCGACTGGGACCTCCGGAGGGAATGGACATCGGCTCGGCAAAACACGCTGCCGATCCGACGTCCCCGTCCCCCGTCTTCGGCGGCCCGGACGCGAAGAAGAAGACCCCGCCACCGCCGCCGTAGAATCGGCTACCCCGATTCCCCCGGCGGGAGGGCCGAGGTCCCGCGGCAGTTCACCGGCGGGCGAGGCCCTCGAACAGGTCGACCCACAACGGGATGACCCGGTCCCAAGAAAAGTCCGCCGCGCGTTCTCGGCCGGAACGTCGAAATCGGTTCTGGAGCGGGACATCCCCGCCGAGCCGACTCAGGGCCGCGGCGAGGGATGCCGGATCGTTGGGCGGGCATAGAAGCGCGTTCTCTCCCTCGGTGACGACCTCGGGAACCCCCCCGACGCGCGTAGCGACGATCGGCAGACCCGCCGCCATCGCCTCCATCAGAACCGCCGGCGTGCACTCGAAAAGAGACGGCAGGACGAAGAGGTCCGCGTTCGCATACTCCCGGAGCAGCTCGGGCCGAGGGACCGGGCCGACCACGGTGACCGACTGCTCAATGCCCAGCTCGTGGGCCAGT
Source organism: Thermoplasmata archaeon (assembly GCA_022750415.1). Taxonomy (GTDB): domain Archaea; phylum Thermoplasmatota; class Thermoplasmata; order Lutacidiplasmatales; family UBA184; genus Lutacidiplasma. The sequence continues at coordinate 20,543 of JAKIVT010000008.1, read as the reverse complement.
CGTTCGACGAGCGCTCGGCCCCCCCAGTCCTCTCCGACGAGCCGAAGCCGCAGGCCGAGTTCGCGAGGGACGCGGGCGACGGCCCGAACGAGCGGCCCGAGCCCCTTCTGCTCCGGGCTCATCCGCCCGACGAAGAGCGCTGTGGATCCCAATTTCTTCCGCGTCGGTTCGGGCCAGCCGTCGAACTCCGTCAGGTCGATTCCCGCGGGGATGCGGGCTATTCGGTCCCTCGGAAGGCCGAGGGACGCCAACAGGTCCTCCTCGATTTGCGTGTGAGCGACGACCCGGTCCGCCCCGGTGAGCGTGAGCCGGACGACCGCCCGCGCGTACGTTCTCCATCCGGGGGTCCCCCGTCCCGCATCGAAGTGCGTCTCCACCACGAGCGGTGTCCGTCGGAATCGCCGGACCCCCGCCGCCATCCAGGTCGGGGCCCTTCCGAACCCGTGAGCGTGAACGACGTCGGCTTGCGCCTGCAGAAGATCGAGGGCCATTCCCGGCGCGACAAGGCCGAGCCCATGCGGTGCCGGGACCGTCCGGAACGCGCGGTGTCGTCGGACCGGAAGGTCGTCGACCCACGGGCCAAGCGAGAGGCGGGCAATCGGCCGGTCCCGGGAAAGATCCGTCGTGACGACCTCGACGGAGTGCCCGCGGGCGACGAGTCCGCGCGCAATCGACTCTGCTTCGCGTTCGACCCCGCCGAGGGCAGGCGGGTAACGATGAGTGACCTCGAGAACGCGCATCCGTCACGGCCCGGGCGAAGGGTCCGGCAAGACGGCGGTCGTGAGTTGGGCATCCGTTCGCCTGTTCGGCCTGAGGAGGAACGGCCAGGGCCGCGGGCTGGGATCGTCCCGGACGAGGATCACGAGAAGCTGGGCGAGCGTGACCGTTACGAGGACGGCCCAGACGTAGAGGAGGTCGAATCGCATCGTGCCCCAGAAGCTCGAATCATCGATGTTCTGGGCGACCGTGAACGTTTGCGGAAACGCCGGCGAGGCGAACCATATCCCGAGGACGTCGTTGGTGAGCAGGAAACCCAGGGCGATCACGACGAAGAAGTAGAAGAACGCGCGCCGATTCGGATGGAGCGTGTAGACATCGGCGGCGAGCAGGGCGAACGGGTAGAGCATGTACTGCTCGTTCACGCCGCCACGGAACAGCAGTAGCGCCGTCATCACCAGGAGAAAGGCCCGGAGAACCTGGCCGGCTTTGGGCGTGCGGAGCCATCGGGCCGCGTACCAACCGGCAACGATGCAGGCTGGGATCCACAGACGGACCAAAATCGTGGAGACCCACGGGTGGGCGTTCAGGAGGCCGGCGAGAATTGGGAGGTTCAGCAACTGGACCCAGTTCATCCCCCCCCCGCCGCCGCCGGTCGACGACGTCGCGCCGCCGGTCACCGACGAGAGGTCCCAGTGCGCGGCGAGGAAGAACGCGGCGGTCAACGCCCCGACCAGGGCGAGCCCGACGAACGGCCAGAGACGTCGGAGACCGCGATTTCGGAAGAACTCGAGGGGGAGGAAGATGACGGTGACCCATTTCGCGAAAATCCCGAACCCCCAGAGGATGCTCCGCTCCGCCGCCTGCGCTTCGGAGGCCAGCAGGGCGGCGAGGACGAGCGCGGTAGTGACCGAATCGAGTTGTCCCCAGATCGCACTGATCAGAATGTCGTACGGAAAGAACATCCAGAACGACAGCGCGGCCGTGGCCATCCGGCGGTCGCCGGTTTCGCGGAGAACGTACCGATAGAGAAGTGCGGCGACGAGGAGGTCGCCGACGATCGGACCCTGCTTCAGGAGGAAGTAGAGCACAAACCGGTTCCCCCCTCCGACGCGCTCCCAGAACCAGAAGGTTCCGCCGAAGATGTCCGGCCAGAACGGAAGGTAGGCGGCGGACGTCAGCCACTCCGTCTGGTATCCGAAGCTAGCCCCCGGGACGGCGGGCCAGGCGCCGAGGTACGGGTTGCCTCCATGGGCGACGACGTACCCCGTCCGGACCCAGACCTCGAGGTCATACGGGTGGCCCGTCCAGAACGAGAACGCCTCCCGGATCGCGAGACCCACTAGGAGAAGCGTCGCCGTGACCGGCCAGGGCCGGAGACCGAACCTTCGTCTCGCTCTGGTCACGCCCCGCTCCCCACTTCGCCCCGTGCCCGGCACGGAGCGGCCGGGGGACCCGGGGCGCTCACCGGAATCGCCGTCATACGAATCCGGAGCGGGGCTTAACCTTGCGTCGCCCGCGGACCCGGGCGGACGCCAAAGCGAGTCGTCCCGCCCTCCCACGGAGGACTACGCCGCCTCGGCCGAAACGCCGCCGATGTCGGTGTCGGGAGCCCCCTCCGGGGAAAGGCCCCGAATCGGGTTCCATCGCACGTGGTCCTGCCGACTGGACCTGGCGTCCACCAATGCGAGGGTCACGGCCACGACCTCGCCCACAATCAGGGTGGAGAAGGCAAACACCCCTCCCGGACGGCGGGTCTCCCCGGCGAGGATCCGAAGGGCCTGCCGAGGGTTCCGTCGAGCGAACCGAGCGATCGTGAGCGGCTCGACAGCAAGGCGGTCGACGATCTGTCGATGCCCGAAGACAATCCTCCGACGCTGGCGGACGTGTTCACGAAACGTTCTCGGAGAGGTGATCGTCGCAACCGCGGCTGGGGCGTACCGGAGCTCCCCGTGATTCTGGACGAGCCACCCCCCGACGAACGACCCGTCGTTGATAATCCCGGCCCCGATCGGGGGAAGCTCCCGAACCGGCAGTAAGAGGAGCTCGTCGGAGAGATGGTTACCCCGGCCGTCCGCCAATACGGCGGCGTGCAGGGCGTGATGGATCGACCAGAGGAGCGCGATGGCGGAGGAGAACGTCCCCGGAACCCCGGTGGGAGGGACCGGGCGACCCATTACCGCGAACCGTTTCGCGGGGGAATCGGCGGCGGCGAGCAGCGCGGCGACCGAGCCGGGATTGGCCCGGGCGTCTCCATTCAGGAGGACGAGGTAGTCCCCCTGGGAGCGCCGGAACAGCTCGGCGAGGGCCGAAGATTTTCCCTCGCGCTTGGGCTGGACTACGAGGCGAATTCGCGGCTCGCCGCGGGCGAGCTCCCGCACGACGTCGGCGGTCCCGTCCGTGCTTCCGCTGACCACGACCGTCAGATGGAGCCACGTCGCTCCGTCAGGGAGCTTCTGGCCGAGTAGCGAGCGGATCGCCCCGGCGATCCGGCGCCGTTCGTTGTAAGCGACCACTCCGCCGCACAGTCCGATCGTCGGCGCGGGAGGCGTCACGCGCCCTCGGTGGCGGCGTGAACGTTCGACGTCGCGTACAGCGAACGGAGATCGTCAAAGCGACCGGTCTCGTACGTCAGGCGGTCGAGCCGAGCCTCTACCCGAAACCGCTTCTCAGGCGAACCGCCCCGGCTCAGCCGGCGGTTGCGCACCAGCGTGACCAACGTGAGGTACGCCGCCATGATCGGGAAGAGGACCGCGTTCAGGGCCCGGATACCGATGGGGGCCGGATCCTCCGAGGGCAACGGCGGTAGACCGTCCCGGGCCCAACGAAGGTACAGCCGTGGGACCTCCTCCTCTAGCCAGCCGGCCGACTGGATCAGGCCCCGGTAGTACGCTTCCCCGGCCACGGGACGGGCCATCAAAGCTTCTCGGGCGAACAGGAATCCCCTCGGGGCGCCGAACTCCCCCCGTGCCGCCCGCTCGTCGAGTACGTAGTTGAAGCACCAATGGGAGGGGACGTCGGGATGGGGAGCTGTCCGGTGACGACGAGCGGCAAGATAGCTGAAGAGGAGGAAGGGCCAGACCGAACCGGGGCGGGTGATGACCAGGAAGTCGAGGTCGTCTTGCGGGGACGGCTCGCCGTACGCCGCGGAACCCGTCACGGCCACGCAACGGACGAGCCGAGCTACGGGGGAGATTGGGCCGGCGACCACGCGTTCCGCTTCCGCCAGATACCGGCGGCCCCTCTCCTGGCGCTCGCGGCTCTCCCCCTGGGGGGGGAGTGGCCCGGCGACGACCCGGTCACCGACCAGCTTGCCGACCGAAGGGTGGGCGGCCAGCCACTCCGAGACTTCCGCGGGACCCTCGGGGCCTTCGTGGGGCATCAGTTCCGAGATACTTTCGAGGCCGACGGAGGTCCGATTCTGACGGGCCGCGGCGAGGACGCTGTCAAACCGCCGTTCTACCAGGGCCGCCTCGCGACCGCTCCACCCGCTTGCCATGCCAAGACGTCCCCCCCTCGTGAGCCGGCCCATCGTATATCCCCCACGTCGCCGTTCCTGAATCTGAGAAAATCGCCTTGGTCGGGGGTCCGTCGGGGGCCGTCCGGCGTCGGACCGCACGGTCGTGCTAGCGACCCGGGCTAATCGGGCGGAGATCAGTCCCGCGGTTCGCGGAGCGCGTCGCGGATCCCGCGTGCGAGCGATGTCACCGTGGCGACCCGGTTGGCTCCGCGGCGGATTCCGAGCGCCAGGAGCAGCGGAAGAATCCACCCCACCGAACGGTATAGCGCCCGGACGCCGAGTCGGGATTCGCCCCGGTGGACGGCAAACTCGAAACGAAACCAATCCCGGGCCTCATGGTAGGTCCGGTTCGGGTCCGTTACCGTGTGGGCAGCCCAGTACCCGGGCCGGCCTGGGGGTTCGACGTCGTGGAGAACGAACGAGCCGGTGTCCGCCTCGACGATCCAGCCGTTCCGCTTGAGCCGTTGGCAAAGGTCGGCGGAACTGTTCGACCGGTACTGTTCGTCGTACCCCTGCACCGAGCGCAGGGCCTCGGTCCGGAAGAATGCGGCGTTCGGGAGCGCGTCGGTCGGGAGCCACCTCCCCTCCAAGGCTGGGGCGCGTGGGCGGTTCCGCCCGACGAGGTCGAACCCCCACCGGTCGGGGCGGAACGGGGTCGCATAGACCCAGACGAGGTCGGGAGCGTCCCGGTAAAGGACGGCCGGCATGACGGCCCCCCGGCGAGGGTCGTCGGCAAGGGCCCGCAATGGGCGGGCGAGGGTCGATTCGGAGAGGGTGTTGTCGTCGTCGATGATCAGGACGAACGGGGAGTCAATCTCCCTCAGACCGAGGTTCTTCGCGCGGGAAATGTAGACCCGCTCCGGGAGGATCCGGTGGTGGAGCGGAATTCCTCCGAATTTGCCGGCCGTTCGGAGCGGCTCGACGGAATCGTCGACGACGACGACCGAGGCCAAGTGGTCGCCACCCATCCGTTCGAGACTTGCGAGAAGCTTCCCGAGGAGCTCGGCGCGGTCGTGGGTCACGATGAGCACGCTGAGCTGCTCGAGCGGGACTGGCGTCGGCATGCGTGAGTCGGCCCGAGGGATTCGGGAGGGTCGGGAGTCGTTCCGGGGGTTAATACGCCGGGCCCCGTCCGAGCGGTCAGGGAAGATGGCGAGCCACCCGGGTCCGGAATCGGTCTCGTCCTACGAGGGGTACGACTTCCGGCGGATGTGGGCCGGCCGCGAGGCGGTCACCGAGCTCGAGTCGGGGCTGGTTAAGACGGCCCTCGCGGGTGCGCAATCCGACCGATTGCTGGAAGCGGGGACGGGGTTCGGCCGAATGTCGCCGCTCCTCGCCGGTCTCGCCGAGGAGTACGTCGGGGTCGACCTCGACCCGAGCGGTCTCCGGGAGATTCGGGACCGACTGCGCGCTAAGGATGCCCGCGGACTCCGGTTGCTGGGTAGGGCCAACTTGTTCCACCTCCCCTTCGTATCGGGGGCGTTTCGGACGGTGGTTTCGATCCGGGTCTACCACCATATCCGCGACCCCGCGGGTTTTCTCGGGGAGCTGGCGCGCGTCTTGGCGCCCGGAGGGCTCTTGCTTCTCAGCTACACCCCCAAGCCCACCATCGGAACTCTCGAGCAGGACGTTCGCGGATTCTTGCATTCCCGTCCCACCGGTCTGACCTGGGACCGAAGCGATTCTCGGGAATGCGGCCCCGACCCCTTCCCAATCGTCGTTTCGACGTCCGCGAGGGTCCGGCGCGACGTGCGCACCGCCGGGTTCGAGGTCGTCCGGGAATTGGGAGAAGGGCCGGAACGAATCGCGCCGTGGTGGCCAATCCGGTCCCTTCGGGGAGGGACCTCAACCTTCCCCGGGTCGTTCCTGTTCCCGACCCGGTTTCTCCTGGCTCGGCGGACCGGAACCGGCGACTCGCCGCTCCCATCCCTCGACCGGAGCTTCGCATGCCCCCGATGTCGCGCCCCGACCGGAAAACGCTCCCTCGATGGGAGCTGGGCGTTCCCTTGCGAGAAATGCGCTCTGCCGATGGACTTTCGGGACGGGGTACTCGATGCCGCCTTTCTCCCCTCCGGGGCGGAGCAATGGACCATTGCCCCCCCGAACGGTCCCCCCACCGCCCGGGCTCCGGGCGGGAACCGAACGAGGGACGCCACCTCTAGCGACGACCCGATCGAGGAAGTCCGAGCCGGTCGGAATGGCTGACCTCACACTCGAGCTCACGGCGGGGGGCGACATCGTTCGACTCCGCTACGTGGCCGAAGGGACCCGGATCTACGTCGTCGCCTCCGACCCGCAGGCGCTGTGGCCGGCCTCGGTTCTCCGGACCGGGCGGGCGTCGTTCCGGCTGGGAAGCGACCGAGGGGAGGGGTCCGCGACCTTGGTTACGGACCCCGCGACACGAGACCGGCTCCTCGCCCGATTTCGAAGCGAAGCCGGCCAACGGGGCTCCGAGATGTGGTTCGCCCACCCCGGACGGCTGATTGCGATTTGCGCCGGGGATACGAGTGGCTCGGCCGAACGGTACGACGGTTGGCTCCGCGAGGAGTTCGATTGGGCGGCGCCCGATTATGCCGAGCGGATTGAGAGCAACCCCGTCGAGCGCGGATTCCGGCGGCGCTCGATCGCCCTCCTCCGCCGCACGTTCCCGCGGCCGTCTCGACTTCTCGAGATCGGGAGCGGCGCCGGCGTGGAGACGATTCCGATGTTGGAAGCGGGTCACCAGGTCCTCGCGGTCGACGTTTCGGAAGGGATGCTCGCCCGGCTCGGCGAGAACGCCCATCGCGCGGGGCAGGCTGAAGGCCTCACCACCCTACGCCTGCGGGCCCGAGACCTTGGCTCGCTATCCGCCGAGTACGGCCCGGCCTCCTTCGACGGTGGATTCTCCACCTTCGGGGCATTGAGCCTGGAACCCGACCTCGGTCCGGTTGCCCGGGGCCTCGGTGCGCTCATTCGACACGGAGGACGGTTTGTCGCTGGGGCGTACGGTCGCCACGCCGTCCTCGAGCCGCTCGCCACTGCGCTCTCCGGACATCCCGGAAGGCTCCGGGGTCGGTGGCGGCGTCCGGCACCCGTCGGGACGCACCGATTCCCGGTCGATGTGTATTTCCGGTCACCCCGGGAGATTCGCACCGCCTTCGCGACGCTATTCGAGCTCCGGCACACGGAGGGTCTCGGGATTCTGGTGCCTCCGCCGAATCTCGCAGAACGGTTCGACCGATGGGGGGCAAGGTGGGACCGGCTCGAACGCTGGGACGCGGTCCTCGGGCGGTGGGGGCCGTTCGCGGGCTGGGGGGATCAATTTCTCGCGGTGCTGCAAAGGAGCGAGGGCCAATGACCTCCGAACCCCCGGCGAGGGACCGCGCGGCGGTGGCCTTGGTGCTCGCGATGGCGGTCACCGCGAGCGCGGCATTGGCATTGGGGGAACTCTCCCCTGCCTCCCCCAAGGCATGTCCTCCCCTGGACTCCGGAGACGCGCTCGCGCGAACTCCGGTCCATCACGTCTTTTTCCTGATCAAAGAGAATCACGCGTTCGAGAACTACTTCGGCGATCGCCCAGGAGTCCTTGGCTATCCTCCGGCCGGTGCGTTCCCCCTCGCGTACGGCTCGAACCGGTCGGCCTCCCCCTTCCTGCTCCCCGGCACATCGACGCCCGACCTCCCGCACGACCACGGCTCCGAGCTCGCAGACATCGATGGGGGCAAACTCGATGACTTCGTGGCCCAAGCCCAAGCGTCCGGAGCCCCGGCCCCCGTCGATGCGGTCGGATACTACGGCGCCGCGGCCATCCCAGCGTACTACGCGTACGCCGGTCACTACGCTCTCGCCGACCGATTCTTCTCCGGGGTCCTCGGACCGACGTTGCCTAACCGGATCTTCGACTTCGCCGGGACCGCGGGAAACTGGACATTCAATTCGGCACCCCCACCCGGGGTGTTCGATTTCCCGACGATTTTCGACGAACTGGGTTCCCACGGGATCTCGTATGCCTACGATTATGCGGGGCAGTCAGCGAACTTAGCCCCTCTCGAAATCCCATCGTTCTCGGCAAACCCGTGCGAGGTCGCGAGCGTCGAAGACGTCACGACCCTCCCCTCTCAGCTGGCGTCCCTCCACCCCCCCGCGGTCACGTTCATCGACCCGTCGGACGACCCGATGGTGAGCGAGCACCCAAGTGCGAACGTCACTGTCGGCGCCGAATGGACAGCGACGGTTGTGAACACAATCCTCGCGAGCCCGGTTGCGGCGTCGTCGGTCATCTTCGTGTTCTTTGACGAAGCCGGTGGGTTCTGGGATCCGGTGGATCCCCCGTCGACGGGTCCCACGGGTGACGGGTTCCGCGTCCCGCTGCTGGTCCTCTCTCCTTGGACCCCCGCCGGGACAGTCCTCGACGCCCCGATTGACCCCGCCGCCCTGCTGCGCTTCGTCGACACCAATTGGGGGTTGCCCACGCTGAACGAGAGGGTCGCTCAAGCGCCCTCGCTCACGGGGTTCTTCAATTTTGGCGGCCCCGAAAACCCGCCCTTGCTCTTGCCCACAAACGTGAGCCTAGGTGCGGGGGCGCAGACCCCGAAAGGGCAATCGGCCGGGGATGGGCAAGCGACGACGGTCGGTGGTCACGCAACGCTCGGGAATCCGGGAAGCCTATATGCCGCGGTGCCACCGTCGGTCGCCCGATGGCCGACCGCTGGATTTCCGAACATCACACTGTCAAGGTGCTGGTCGAGCCCCAAGGGGCCATCGTCGCCTTCACGATGAAACGATACTCGTACCTCTTCTTCGTCACCCGGGCGTTCGTCGGTTTCAAGCGGATTGTAACGGCCGACCGGATCGTCGCCCGCGCGGGGTACTCCGCCCCGGGCTCGCTCCGCCTGATCGCAGAGTCGTACCCTCACGGCAACTGAGCCGGCGAGCGCTTAACTCGCCGACCGATTCCCGGCTCCATCATGGCAGAGACGCTCACGACGCGCCGAGAAGGGGCCGTCGTCGAACTGTGCCTGAATCGACCGGACCGATTGAACGCTCTCGACGTCCCGTCGTTCCAACGGTTCCGGCGTGCGCTCGAGGAGGTGGCGCTCGACGCGTCGGTCCGGGCCGTAATCCTCACCGGGGCTGGACGAGCCTTCTGCGCCGGAGGGGACGTCGCAGCGATGGAGGAGAACCGGAAAGCCGGCACCCTTCCCGCCTTCTTTCACGACCTGACGGGCGAGCAGGAGCGGGCAGTCCGGGCGGTCGTGGGGATGGCGAAGCCCGTCGTGGCCGCCTTGCCCGGAGTAGCGGCCGGAGGTGGACTTTCGCTCGCCCTGGCCTGCGATTGGCGCATCGCGGCGGAGGGGGCGACTCTCGTGCCCGCGTTCCCGTCTCTCGGTGCCGTGCCGGACGGAGGCCTGACCTACTTCCTCCCCCACTTCCTCGGCATCGGCCTCAGCCAGGAGTTGCTCTTCACCGCGGCACGAGTGCCTGCGGAGCGGGCGCGGGAGCTCGGACTGCTCCACGAGGTCGTTCCCCCGGGCCAGCTTTCCGATAGGGCCTGGACACGGGCCGGGGAGTTGGCCGAGGGCCCGACGTTCGCCTACGGATGGATGAAGCGTCTCATGGGCTCGGCATTCACCGGCTCCCTCGAATCACAGTTGGCCGCTGAGCGACAAGGCGCGGTCGCCGCGGCCCACCGGAGCGAACTCTCGGAGGGAATCGAGGCGTTTCACGCCAAACGGCGTCCGAGGTTTCCCCCGCCATTGTAACGCCATCTCCGGATGGAAACGTACCCCCCCAGCGCGGTAACAAACCCAGTACCACCGAAGGACCTTCTCCAGCCTGGCTTGGTCAACCGGGCTGCGCTCGGGTTCCCCGCTTCCTGAACCGGTCATGCGCTCGGGGCGCCGCGGAGTGCGACCGGCGAGGCCCACTCCGTTTTCCTCTCCGTCCGTCTCCCCTCGGCGACCTACCGTCGAGCCGTTGGATCATGCTTCCGGATTCCAGGATCAGGTTACTTGGAGGAGCATGAGTTCTCATCCTGCCAGCAAGGCGGCCTCCTACCTCGCCATCCATCCGAAGGATGTCTCGGATCGGCTGGCTCTGTACTCCGCCTTGGTGAGGGCCGGCCTATGGCGGGTATCACGCGGGGCCGGATACATCGGACCCGGCCAATTCCTTCGAAAAGCCATTCAAGTTTCCGCGGGGGGTTTCGTGTTCGAGCTCCGGCCGGAAAGCGACGATCTCGATTATGTCCTACCGCGGACGGCGACTCCCATGGCGGGCTGGTTTCGGCCGAAACCGGGCCAGAATGTCGTGGAGGTGGGGGCTCACATCGGAGTCAACACCCTGATCGCGGCGCGACTCGGGGCGCGGGTCGCAGCGTTTGAGGCGAATCCGGAGACCGTTGAAGCTCTGCGGCGGAATCTAGCCCTGAATCATGCCGACGGCGTTCGGGTCGTCTGCGCCGCGGCCGGGTCGAGAGAGGCGGTAGGGGAACTCCGCGTGCCCTTGCTCGCCAGCGGTTTTGGCTCGTTCCGTACGGAGTGGGTCGACGAAGCCCGCACCCCGGCAAACTCCCCCATCCGGCGGCTCAGAGTCCAGATTGTCCGGCTGGATGATACGTTGGACGAGGTTGCGTGGCCCACCATTGATTGGTTGCTGGTCGATGCCGAGGGCTCCGAAGCGGAAGTCCTCAGTGGGGCCGAGTTGACCCTCGCTCGTGCCAATCGCGTGATTATCGAGGTCGATGCTCGCTCTTCCCACCCAACCTCCGAGCGCGTTGCCCTTCTTCTCCGAGGAGCGGGACTGACCGTGATCTCCAAGTTTCCGCAGTTCGCATTCACCGACTACTGGCTGGCAGAGAGGAATCCCATCGGTTGAAACGAAACCCCCACTCGACGGAGGTTTGCGCTTCCAGGCTGTTGCTCCCGCATCCCTAGGTTGGCGAAGTTCCGCCGGCCGGATCCGTCCAAGGTCGCGCGATCCAATCGTCGAGTCGGTCGCGAACCGCGGGCCACTCGTCTGCAAGGATGGAGTAAACTACCGTGGAACGGCGGTACCCTTCCCGGACGACTCGCTCCTCTCGCAGCACGCCCTCCCGCCGTCCACCTATGCGCTCGATCGCCCGCTGACTCCGCTCGTTCCGCAAGTCGGTTCGAATGGAGACCCGATGGGCGCCTTCCGAGTCGAACGCATGGCCGAGCATCAGCCGCTTCGATTCGGTGTTGTAAGGACCTCGCCAAAACCGGGAGTCGAACCAGGTGCCGCCGATCTCGGCGGTCTCATTCTCCCTTTCGATGTTGAGGAACCGGGTCATCCCAATTGGGATGCCGTCCGAACGACGAACCATCGCAAAGGGGAGGTCGGTTCCGAGCCCCTGCCTCTCCAGCAATGTCCGGATGTGCTCTCGCATCCGCTCCTGGTCCGGAAATGGTCCGTACGAGAGAAACTGCCAGACTTCGGGCATTGCGCCGACTCGCGCCAGCGCCTCCGCGTGAACGAACTCAAGGGGCTCGAGACGAATCCGCGTGCTGTGCAGTGTCACGGGCGGGCGGAACCGGTCGGGCATCGTCCGACCGGGTCGTACCGGCCAATAACGGTGTCCCGGCCCTCGGTCCGGGCGCCGGCAGACCCGTCGTTCCGGTAGCGCTTAAATAACGTCCCGAGGTCGTCGGCCCGCGACTTAGGCGAGCCGAAGGAGGAAGGGAGTCGATGGCGGCCGGAATCGATACATTCCTCGTGTTTTGCGGGATTGCTGCCGCGTTCGGAATCGGGTCGATCATCGCGAATCGAATGCTCGGCGCGAAGGCGCGCAAATCGTACCTCCAACTCACCACCTACGAGTGCGGGGAGGAAGCGGAGGGCGAGGCCCAGATCGACTTCCCGACCCAGCACTACACGTTCGCCATCGTCTTCGTGGCGGTCGACGTGATCGGGTTCGTTCTCGCCCTCTGGGCGCTGACGTTCCGGACCACCAACGGCGGTGTAACGCCGGTGTTCATCGTATTCGCCTTCACTGCGCTGGCGCTGGCCGGAATTTACTACGCTCTCTCGGGCGAGAAGCGGTGGGTCGTATGAGCGCCGTCGCTCCGGCCGCCCCACTTCCCGCGGCCCCGAAGCCTGGCCCTGTCGTTGGTCCCGGCGGCGAGCTCCCCGTGGTGACAAATGACGTGACCTTCGTCGAAATCGAGACGCTTCGCTCCCGCGAATTCCTCCCGGCAGCCAAGGAAGCGCTCAGTGCAATGCTGAAGGAGCAGGGCGAGTCGAAGCTGATCCGTCCGGTGTTCAACTGGGCCGGTCGAAACTCGCTGTTCCCCCTCCACTGGGGTCTCGCCTGCTGCGCTATCGAGTTCGCCGCCGCCTTCGGCGCACGTTGGGACGCCGAGCGGTTCGGAGTGGTCCCAAGGTCCTCCCCCCGCCAATGCGACCTGCTGATCGTCAATGGGACGGTCACATGGAAGGTGGCGCACAAGCTGATCGCGCTCTACGAGCAGATGCCCGAGCCGAAGTGGGTCATTGCGATGGGGAATTGCGCGACCGGCGGCGGCCCGTTCCGGACCGCGTATTCGGTCGTGCCTGGTGTCGACAAGCTCGTGCCGGTCGATGTGTACATCGCCGGCTGCCCCCCCCGTCCCGAAGCGTTGCTGGATGGCATCCTCCGCCTGGAGGCGCTAATCCGGGAGCGCGGCGAGTAGCGCGCCCCTGCGCGCCGGAAGGAGCCGAGACGCATGGAGTCGAACCCCGAGGACATCCGGGCCCAACTCACGGCCGCCGGAGCGGTCGGCGTCCTCGCCGTCGAGCCGTTCGATGGGGCGGCCGCCCGGGTGAAATTCGCGCCGGAATCGGCGGCTGCCCTGTTCCAGGTCTTCCGCGACGCGCTCGGCTTCACCCACCTCTCCACCGTCGGTGGGATCGACTGGGTCACCCGCTACGAAGTGTTCTATCTCCTCTGGTCGGACGCGACCAAACGCTACGTGATCCTCTCGGCCGACCTCGACGCGAAGACCCCGCACATCGAGACGGCGTCGCCCACGTGGCCTTCCGCCAACTGGCACGAGCGCGAAGCGTGGGAGCTCGTCGGAATCCACTTCGACCACCACCCGGACCTGCGCCACCTGCTGATGCCGGACGGCTACCAGTTCCACCCGCTCCAGCGGGCGTTCAAGCTGCACGAGCCCGAGGAGCTCGAGGTGAAGGTGCGACATGTCTGAGATGTGGATCAACATGGGGCCCCAGCACCCCATGACCCATGGCCTCTGGAACCTCCGCGTGCGGATCGACGGGGAGATGATCCTCGACGTCGACCCCGAGATGGGGTACCTCCACCGGGGGATCGAGAAGATCAGCGAGGACCGCCACTACAACGAGGTGATCACGCTGATGGACCGGACCTGCTACGTCGCGGGAATGGCGTGGGAACACCTCTACATTCAAGCCGCCGAGAAGGCGCTCGGCATCACCGCGCCGGAGCGGGCCGAGTGGATCCGGATGATGTCCGAGGAGTTCCAGCGACTCGCTTCCCACATCATGTGGTACGCCGCGTTCGTCCAGGACCTCGGGCTGATGAGCCCGTTCCTGTACGGGATGCGGGACCGGGACCTCATCCTCGACCTGTTTCAGGCCTACACCGGCGGCCGCCTAACGTACGAGTACATGCGCGTGGGCGGGGTCCGCAACGACCTCCCCGAGGGGTTTCCGAAGCAGGCGCGCGAGGTGCTAGACTGGCTGGAGCCCCGTCTGGTCGAATACGACCGGCTCTGCATGGGCTCGGACATTTTCCGGTCCCGTTGCGACGGTCTCGGGGTGTTGAAGGAGAGCGACTGCGTCCGGCTCGGGGTCACCGGCCCGATGCTCCGGTCTGCGGGCTCGAAGCGGGACATCCGGAAAGACCGACCATACTCTCGGTACTCGCAGGTGGAGTTCGACGTCGCTACGGCGGACGCCGGCGACGTTACCGGTCGCTACTTGGTCCGGATGGAGGAGATGCGCCAGTCAATCCGGATCATCCGTCAGACCCTCGATTGGCTCGACCATCATCCGGGCCCCGTCATTGCCGACCATTTGCCCCGATGGCTCGGGGCGCCGTACGCTCCCGTGGGCCGGGAAGGGTACCTTCTGAAGCGCAATTATCCGAAGGGCGTTGGTCTCTCCGCGATCGAGGAGCCGCACGGGGAGGCCTGCGCCTACGTCGTCAACGAAGGTGGAGAGCATCCGTATCGGGTCAAGTTCCGCTCGCCGGTCTTTGCCAATCTGAGCGCCTGCAGCCACTACCTGGTCGGCTACCGGGTCGCGGACATCCCCCCCATCATGGGGAGCGTCGACGTCTGCGTCGGCGAGGTCGACCGTTAGGAGGGACCGATGGCGATCACCACTCTTTGGGACGTCGCCTACTTCATGGCGACCGCGCTGCTCGGCCTCGTCGGACGGATCATCCCCCCTCTCGCGGCCCCGCTGGGGAATGTCGACCTGATCTGGGGCCTCGCGGCGCTGGTGTTCGGCGCGATTCTCCTCGCGGCGAGCATGATCAACACGATCATGCTGATCTGGTTCGAGCGCAAGATGCTCGGGCGGTTCATGGACCGCCGCGGGGCGATGCACGTCGGCTACGCGGGGTTGCTCCAGAATTTCGCGGACGGACTGAAGTTGTTCCGGAAGAACACGTTCAAACCTCGGGATGCGGACGGCCTCGGGTTCTACGCCGGGCCCACCGCCTATCTGGTGACGTCGCTCCTCATGTTCGGCGTCCTCCCCGTCTCGACCGGATGGTCGGACGGCTCGCTCCCCCTCTCGATGCTGCTCGCTCTGGTGATCTTCAGCTTCGCACCGTTGTTCATCTTCATCTCGGCCTGGTCGAGCAACAACAAGTACTCCCTGATCGGCGGGATGCGCTCCGCGGCTCAGATGATCGCCTACGAGGTCCCCATCCTCCTGGCCGTCGTCGCCGTCGTGGTCGTCTCCGGGAGCTTTGACCTCAACACCATCGTCAACGAGCAGCGGAACTTCTGGTTCTGGACTCTCCCCCTGACGCTGGCGATGATCGTGTTCGTGACGGGCATGCTGGCCGAGATGGAGCGGATCCCGTTCGACCTTCCCGAAGCCGAGGCCGAGCTCGTCGAGGGATGGAACACCGAGTACGGCGGAATGTTGTTTGCGTACTTCATGCTCGCCGACTACGTCCGGGCCTTGGCCGGGAGCATCCTCATCGTCCTCCTCTTCCTCGGCGGGTGGACGCTGCCCTCGTACGTCCCGGCAGCCCTGACGTCGTTCCCCTTGGCCGGAATCTTCTGGCTCATGCTGAAGACGTACCTCGTCTTCGGCGTCTTCGTCTGGATCCGGGCGGCCCTTCCACGGGTTCGGACCGACCAGCTCCTCCGAATCGGGTGGATGCGGTTGATCCCCCTCTCCCTCGCCTCCGTGGTGATCGCGGCGGCCTTCGTGCTTGTGAAGTGTGTCCCCGTGCTCGGCTGCGTCCCGTCGATGGGGGGCTAGCGAATCCATGGCGGCGGACGTCGAACAGAAGGGGCGCTCCAAGCCCGAAAACCCGTTCCTGATCATCGGGAAGCCGCTCGCGACGGCCGCCCGGCAATTTGCGAAGAGCCTCATCCGGCCCTCCACGATCGTCTACCCGTTCGAGCGGCTGGAGGACCCGAAGTTCCGGGAGGAGGTGGCGATCCGCTCCGGTCGCCCGATCGGCGTCGGGCAGGTGTGGGACAACTACCGCGGGGTCCACGCGCTCAACGTCAACACCTGCATCTCGTGCAATCTCTGCGCGTTCTCTTGCCCGGACCTCTGCATCGACATGGTGACCGTGCCGGGCGGCGACCCCAAGCATCCGAAGAAGTGTCCCCAGATCGACTACGGCAAGTGCTCGTACTGCGGCTTCTGCTCGGACGCGTGCCCGGAGGGGTGCCTCTCGATGACCACGCGCTACGAGCTGTCGACGCCGAAGCGGGCCGAGATGGTCTACTCGCCGCAGAAGATGTTCGAGATCTACCAGCGCAAGCTGCCGATGAACCCGATCCGGCTCGAGCGGCCGGCGAACGAGGACTCGATCCTCCTCGATGTCCCGCTCTGCATCGGGTGCAATGCGTGCGCCCGGGACTGCCCGACGGAGTGCATCACGATGCTCGACATCCCCAAGGTCGCGCCGAAGCCGGGGGAGAAACCGGCGAAGCGGATCTGGAAGGAACCGGTCATCAACGACTCGGACTGCGTACGCTGCGGCACCTGCATCTCCGTCTGTCCGAAAGAGTGCCTGTTCTGGGGGACCCATTCGTGAGCGTCGAGGAACTTGCGTTCCTCGCCCTCGCGGCCGTCGCGGTGGGGACGGCACTCCTCTCCCTTCTGGTGCGTGAGCTCGTCCACACGATCCTCTGGGTCTCAGTGTTCTTCGTCTCGCTCTCCGCGATCTACTTCCTCCTGTCCGCCCCGTTCTTGGGAGTTCTCCAACTCGGGGTCTACGCGGGCGCCGTCACGATCCTCCTCCTGTTCGGCGTGATGGTCACCCGGAAGCGAATCTTCTCGAAGGAGGTCGCGACCGGGATCGGACCGTTCCCCTTTGCCCTCGCCGTCGTGGCGATGGTCATTCTCGCCCTCGCCGCCGCCTCCCTGCCACAGCCCGTGACCGTGGTGCGGGGGTACGACGTCACCCTCCTCTCGGCCCAGCTGTTCCAGGTCGATGGCGCGTGGCTCGTCCTTCTCGGCTGCGTGATGCTGAGCGCGCTCGCTGGGGCGATCTACCTCGTTCGGGAGGGCCGCGAGTGACCGAACTCTCCGTCGCCAGCCTCCTGTTCCTATCGGGGACGCTGCTCGCGATCGGCCTGTTCGGGATCCTCACGCGTCGGAACTTCATCCTCCTCCTGATCGCGGTGGAGATCGCGATGAACGCCGCCATCCTGAACTTCGTCTACTTCGCGGCGTTCGCTGGCACTTCCTCCGGACTCTCCGGACAGGCCATCGCGGTCGTCCTCGTCGGACTGGCGGCGACGGAGATCGCCGTCGGACTCGCCATCGTCCTCGCCCTCAACCGCCAGCGCGGGTCGATCAACGTCGGCGAAGCCACGACGCTCAAGCTGTAGGGGGAAGGAAGATCGGAACGCTCGACTTCGCCTTCCCGCTTGCCTGGCTCGTCCCCACCCTGATGGTGGCGTCGTTCGCCATCGTCGGGCTCCTCGGCGACCGCCTCAAGAAGCTCGAGTACGGCGGCTGGGTCGCGGTCGCCGCCGCCGGGGCGGCGATGGTCATCGGGACACTCGTCGCCGTCGCGGAGATGATCAATCCGGGGCACTACTCCGATCAGAGCTTCACCTGGCTCCACCTGCCGGGCGCTCCCGGCACGTTCCCGAACGGATTCTCGCTGGTCATCGGGGTCCTCGTCGACCCGATCTCCGCGCTGATGCTTCTCGTCGTCACCGTCGTCGGCTTCCTGGTGATGTTGTACTCGATCGGGTACATGCACCACGACCGGGGGCTCCCCCGGTACTACGCGGAGCTCTCGCTGTTCCTCGCGTCGATGACCGGCCTCGTCCTCGCCGACAACCTGCTCGAATTCTTCCTGTTCTGGGAGCTCGTCGGCGTCTGTTCCTACTTCCTGATCGGATTCTACTACGAGAAACCGAGCGCGGCGTCCGCGGCGAAGGAAGCGTTCCTCGTCACCCGGATCGGGGACGTCCTGTTCCTCCTCGGGATTTTCATCTATTTCAGCGTCTACGCGACCGCGGGCGGGGGCGCGGGCTGGGCGGCGAGCGGCTTCAAGTTCGTCTCCGGGTCAACCCCGTTCCTGGCCGGTGCGATGGGGGGCAACACCCCGCTCCTGACCGTCGCAGGCCTGATGATGCTCGCCGGGGCCGCGGGGAAGTCCGCCCAGTTCCCGCTCCACGCCTGGCTCCCGGACGCGATGGAGGGGCCGACGACGGTGAGCGCCCTCATCCACGCCGCGACGATGGTCGCCGCCGGGGTGTACCTCCTCGTCGTCGCCTCGCTGTTCCTCGGATTCACGCCGGCCGACCGATTCGCGATCGTCGCCATTGGCGGGTTCACGACGTTCTTCGCGGCGACGATGGCGGTGGTCCATCCCGACATCAAGCGGGTCATCGCCTACTCGACGATCAGCCAGCTCGGCTACATGGTGCTCGGCGTCGGGGCCGGATTCGCGATGGTGGGGATGTACCACCTGTTCACGCACGCGTTCTTCAAGGCCCTCCTGTTCCTCGCCGCGGGCTCGGTCATCCACGCCGTCGGAACGCAGGACCTGTTCAAGATGGGGGGGCTCCGCAAGCCCATGCGGGTCACTTCAATCGCGTTTGCGATCGGGGCGCTCTCGCTCTCGGGAATCCCGCCGTTCGCCGGCTTCTTCTCGAAGGACGATGTGCTTGCGTCCGTCTACACCGCCGCGCAATCGCAACCGGCGTACTGGCCGTTCCTGATCCTCGCCTACGCCACGGTGTTCCTCACGGCGTACTACATCTTCCGGGCCTGGTACCTCGCGTTCTCCGGGGACCGGACCCGCGACCCGACCTTGCCCCATGCCCACGAGGGACCTTGGGTCATGCAGGTGCCACTGTACGTCCTCTCCGCGCTCGCGGTCGTCGCGGGGCTCCTTCCGTTCGTTCCGTCGTTCGCCTCCCTGTTCTCAATCGGCTCGGGGGGCCCGGTGCCCCCAACGTACGGGACGACCGAGCTCCTCCTCTCCGTCGTCTCGGTCGGGCTCGGCCTCGGCGGGATCCTCCTCGCCCGCGTCCTGTGGGGCAACGGCCGGGTGTTCACTCTCGCACCGGACTCTTCGCTCCAGCCGATGCGAACGATCCTCCTGCAGCGGTACTACGTCAAGGCCGGCTACGACTGGGTCGGGCTCCAGCTGGTGTACGGCGGAAGCCGCGTGGCGGACTTCTTCGAGCGGTACGTCATCGACGGCACGATCCACGGGTTCGAGCGGCTGGGCACCAAGCTCTCCGACGGGCTCCGAAAGGGGCAGACCGGCCTCGTTTCGGATTACGCGAGCTACGTCGTGGCGGGCGTGATCGGACTTCTCGTCCTGCTCCTCTTCGTCGCCCCGCTCGTCATCGCCTCCCTCGGGGGGTCGTGAGTTGACGCTCCCCCTTCTCTCCCTGACCCTCGCGACGCTGCTCGTGGGGACGCTGCTGACGTTCGTCGCCCGGGAGAGGGCCCGGTACATCGCCCTCGCCACGTCCGTGGTGTTCCTGCTCGAGGTCGCGGCGCTCCTCGGCTCCTACACGGTCTGGCCGGGTCCGGTCAACGGGAGTCCGGGGTACGCGAACGTCGAAACGCACTCCTGGATCCACCTCTCGTGGCTTTCGATCAACTACACCGTCGGGGTCGACGGCATCTCGCTCGTCATGATCCTGCTGACGGCGTTCCTCCAGATCGCGACCGTCGTGTATTCGTGGGAGGAGACGAAGGAACCGGGGGCGTTCTTCGGGCTCCTGCTGCTCACGTGCCTCGGCTGCTACGGGGTGTTCATTTCCCTTGACGTGCTCCTCTTCTTCCTGTTCTGGGAAGCCGTCCTGATCCCGATGTTCTTCCTCATCGGGTTCTGGGGCGGACCCCGGCGCCGGTACGCCGCGCTGAAGTTCTTCGTCTACACCCACGTCGCGTCGATCGTGATGCTCGTGGGCCTGTTGGCCCTCGTGTTCTACTCGGGCGCCACCTCGTTCGATTTCTCCTCGATCTTCGTGGCGGCGCGAACCCTCTCCCCGGCCGTCCAGACATTCCTGTTCCTCGCCTTGTTCTTCGGATTCGGTGTGAAATTCCCGATCGTTCCCTTCCACACCTGGTTGCCGGACGCCCACGTGGAGGCGCCGACGGCCGGTTCGGTCCTCCTCGCCGGTCTCCTCCTGAAACTGGGAGCGTACGGACTGATCCGTTGGGCGGTGGAGGTCCTTCCGACCGGGATGAGCCACCTGACCCCGCTCCTCTACGTCGTCGCCTTTGCGTCCATCATCTGGGGTTCGGTGATCGCCCTCGCCCAACGGGACCTGAAGCGGGTCATCGCGTACTCTTCGATCAACCACATGGGGATCGTGCTGCTCGCCATCGCCGTCTACTCGCAGCTGGGCCTGATCGCCGCGGTACTGCTGATGTTCGCCCACGGGATCGTGAGCGCGCTCCTGTTCATGACCGCCGGGAGCGTCCACCACACCTTCGGCACCCGGGACGTCTCGAAGCTCGGCGGGATCACCCCCGTTGCGCCAATCCTCGCCACCATGCTGATGGTCGGGTCGCTCGCCTCCCTTGGGCTCCCCGCGCTGATCAGCTTCCCCGCGGAGTTCACCGCACTGCTGGCCACGTGGGACCGAATCGGCTACTGGGTGCT
>JAKIVT010000079.1 GCA_022750415.1 Thermoplasmata archaeon | reverse complement strand
GGGTGAGTGGTCCGAGCGGGACGCTCCTCCCTCGCCAAGGGACCCTTTCCCGGCGGTCTCCGGACCTGGTTCTATATTCCTGGACATGCTCGCCTGGTCCGTGGCCGGGGCATCTCCCCTCCCCCCGCCGCCGTACCAACCGCCCCCCCCGCCCCAAGGTTACCCCCCCCAGGGGTGGACGCCACCTCGATCGCCAACTCACTCCACGAGGAACGCAGGCTACCTCGTAGTTGCCGTCGTCGTAGTTGTGATCGTCGTCTTGACTGCCCTAAGCTTTGGAGGCAGCGGACCCCTCGGAGGCGTCGTCGGCGACCGTGGGACGTTTCACATCACGGTCTCCCACACGGGTTTCAGCACGATTTCAACGACGGTATACGTCAATAGCAACGTAGCCGGGAGTTTCAACGTCGCCCCGCAGTCATCCCAGTCGATTGACTACACGGCTCTCTGGACAGGAAATGGATGTTACTCGGCCACCGTAACTGCTGACGGGTCCGGTGGGTCCCTCGGGCCAACGCGTGACAGCCTCCCTGAATCGGTCTGTAACGGGGCCACGACGTCCGTCAGCCTAACCGTTTGAAAACTACGGTTTGGCGGACGAGGGTCAGCCGAGGGGAAGGCTCACACTCTGCCCTCCGGGCACCTCCTTA
Organism: Thermoplasmata archaeon; assembly: GCA_022750415.1. GTDB lineage: Archaea > Thermoplasmatota > Thermoplasmata > Lutacidiplasmatales > UBA184 > Lutacidiplasma. The sequence continues at coordinate 6,485 of JAKIVT010000079.1, read as the reverse complement.
ACCCAGAGGCGGGGTGCGGGAGCACACCCATGCCGGTCGTTACTCCTGACCAGGACCGACTATTGCAAACCAGCCGAGCGTGGGCCAAAGCGCTCGGCTCCAGGAATGTCGAGAAAATTGTATCGTTCTGGTCAGAGGATGCGATCGTGATGCCCCCGGACCAGCCTGCTCTGGTGGGCAAGTCGGCCATCCGCCAGTACGTCGCCCAGAGCCTGGCGACACCAGGTTTTTCGGTGACTTGGGACCCAGAACTCGCCGTCGTAAGCGAGGGAGGTGACCAGGGCTACATGGTGGAAGCGAGCCGATTCACGTTCCCGGACAGCGCGGGTGTCTTGGCCACTCGATATGGCAAGACCGTGACGGTTTGGCGAAGAACTCCGGGAGGCGACTGGGAGTGTGTGATCGACATCTGGAATGGGAATCCTTCCCAAGGGGTCCTCCCGACTGGGTAGAGGGTTGAGAAGGCACAGGTTAGAAACGTTCAACGACCTCCCAATCCGGGTCGATGGAAGCGACTGCTGCGGCACAATGGCCGGCGCGGTTTCGCCACCTGAATCTGACCTTTCTGTTCGCGTTCTGCCCGCTCGGTATCTTCGCATCGATTTACACGGAAGTGATCGTTGCGACGGCCTGCTCTCGAGGAGAGCCGATCTGCGGCCTTCCGCGGTACAACGGATTGGAAACCACCGCCCTGCTCCTTACCGCGTTCGTGGTCGGTCCAAGCATCCTGCCATGGCTCATTCTGCTCCGAGGGACAATCCAGATCGAGGGCGACGAAGTTCACATCCGCAGTCGCGCGTTCGTTCACTGGAAGATCCCGGTTTCGGCGGCGAGCGGTAGACCCCTCGGAAGCAGCGGCGACAGGATTCGGTTGGTTGTACGCGCGACGCGGTTCGGGATACCGGTACGGATTATCGATATCGACGGTCCGCTGCAGCCGGAAGTCCGGGGGCGTCTCTTGGTACGTCCATCAGCAGAAACCTGAGACCACGGTCCATCGGGTCGAAGATAGCGCGCGGATTGTCCGAAACCCACCCGTTTCAAGCGGTCACCGCGAGCGAGGTTCAGCGCCGAATCGGATGCCCGGGATAGTCCGGGCAGGCCATCCAACCGGGGGACTCGGACTCCGCCTGGTGAATAGGCTCGAACAGAATCCCACCCGGGAATCAGGGGAGAGCTAATTTCCGACCTCCCGTCCCCATGACCATGGTCCGACCACGCCCAGCTGCCCTTCGGTCGTCGCTCGTGCTGATCGTCGGCTTCGTGGCCCTCCTGCTCCTCCCGACGCTCTCCATCGCCCATGCCGGAGGCGGAGCCCCTCCCAAGACCAGCCCGCAGCTCGCCGCTGGCCCGTCGGACCGAGAACGGAGCGCGACGCCAGCGGCGGGGCGCTCCGGGGACTCCACCCCGACGACTTCGACCTCCCCGGCGCACGTTTCCGGCGCCCCGCCCACCGACGATTCGCCCCTGCTCCGGCCGCATCCGTCGATCGTGAACCCGCTGCGATTTTACTCAGCGGAGCCCGCCCCGATGGGAATCGCCGACTTCGGCGTTACGGGAACTGCCCCGGGGGCGAGCGCCTACGCGTATTCGGCGCCGAGCTTCCAGGGACAGGCGGTCGTCCGATCGCTCGCGGTCACCATCGGCGGCACGTCCTCGAAGCTTACGGCGTTCGAGCTGAACGCCGTGGTGGTACTGCAACGGAACGGGACGAACTACTCCTACTGGATCCAGAACGGGCTCCACCTCGACGCGGGTTCCGACGAGTTTACGATCGGAGGCGCGTACGTGTGGAACTTTTCCGCCTCGGGTGCCACCTTGAGCCCGGGCGAACTGAACGGAAGCGCGGGCTCCACGCTCGCCTCTGACACCTACTACTACATCCCCGGCTGCGGGCCGACCTACCCCGGTCAGTGCTCCACGCTCAGCTTGCCCACGACGCTCACCGGTCGGATCGTCACCGCCACCAACGCCGGGATTCCTTACGTCGCTTACCAGTACCGCCTTGGCTCGGGTTGGGTCACCTACGACAACGTATCGTTCCCCCACATGGCCCTCGCCAGCGACACGGGGTTCCGGGTGGACGGCTTCGCGCCAACCCCCTACGCCACGGGCCTCTACTACGACGCCGAATGGGTCTGGGTCGGGGCGGGGGGAGGCTCCGCCAGCACGGACCGGGGATCCGACATCAACCTGAGCCTCTCGTTCTGGAACGGGCACAACTACCAGGCCGTCCCCACCGCTTGGGACTTCGGGAGCAACACGGGCGAGACCTCGACCAACGTGACGGAGGTCGCTACGAACCCCCTCGGTGGACACCTCGCCAGCGGCCCAGGTGCCCTCGGTGTCTTGTACAATGGCAGCGGGGTGGGTTTCCTGAACGTGTCGATCCCAACGCCTGGTCCCGCCACGCTCTTGGTCGACGGCGCGGCGTTCTCCCTGCAGGGGGGCCGGGCGAACCTAACCCTGCCCGTGGGCAGCCACTCGATCTACCTTCAGAACTTCACGAATGCGTCGGAAACGTTCGCGATCTTCGCGGGTGCGACCACGTATGCCAACCTCTCCGGGGCGGGCGAGGTGACCGTCGTGGAGTCGGGGCTCCCCGTAGGGACCCCGTGGGGGGTCACGGTCAACGGCTCGCCGCTCGTCACGTCCGCCAAGTTCCTCACGGTGAACCTCGCGAACGGGACCTATCCGGTATCGTATCCGACGGTTTCGGGCTACTACCGTGTCGGTTCGAGTCCGGCGACGCTGACCCTCCCCGGGACGACGCGGATCACCCTCCTCTTCGCCCTGTTCACGTACGAGGTCACGTTCACGGAATCCGGCCTACCTGCCTCGACCCCCTGGTGGGTGAATGCTAACGGGAGCGCGGTTCAGGCGACCGGTGCCTCCCTTCAGGTGACGGCTCCGAACGGGTCGACGCACTACACGGCGGGTTCCCTCTACGAATTCCTCGCGAGCCCGAGCGTTGGGACGATCCTCGTCACGGGCGGCCTCGCCTCTCCCGAGACGGTGGCGTTCTCGTACCGTCCCACGTTCGTCGTAGGAACGGTCGCGCCTGCGGACGCCCAGGTATCGATTGGCGGGGTGGCGCAGGCGCTCGCTGGAGGCAGCTTCAACGCGTCGGTGACCCCCGGGTCATACGAGCTCGTTGCGAGCGCCTCCGGATACGCGACGGCTCAAGTCACCGTGACCGCGACCCCGGGCAATGTCACCTGGGAGAATCTCACGCTCGTGGCTAACCAGACTCCCACCTCCGGAAACTCCCCCCCAGCGGCGGGGGGCGGCGGACTCTCCCTCGACACCGCGTTGCTGCTGGTCGCCGCGATCGCCGCCGTCGCCATCGCCGTCGTCGTGGTCGTGGTCCGGCGCCGGCACTAGTCCCGGATTCCCGCGTCGCTAGGCGGGGTTCGGTCCCCCGGTGCCCCGGGCGACCCGGGAACCGTTCGGGAGCGGCCCCCCGAGAGTCCCGCGTACGGTCGTCAGGTTCTCCGAGTCCACCGACTTCGCTGGCGGGATCCGATTGACCGGCACACCAGCCGTTCCATGATCCCCCCCTCCCATTGATGAGGCGGCGGGAGAATGTGCAGCCCGTGAGCGACTCCGTTGTCTCTAAGACCCTCGAAGTGGCCGGCGGGACTATTTCCTACGAGGAGGCGGGTCGAGGGCGGCCCATCGTCCTCCTCCACGAAGGAATCGCCGACCGGCGGATGTGGAATCGGGAGTTCCCACTCCTCGCCCGCTCCCATCATGTCGTGCGCTACGATTTTCGGGGGTACGGTGGTTCCCCGCCCGCGAGCTCGAAGTTCTCTCCCGTCCGCGACCTATCGACGCTATTGGATTCCCTCCACATGACGCGGCCGCTCATCGTCGGTCCCAGTATGGGGGGCAAGATTGCGCTCGACCTGGCTCTGGCTTTCCCCGACCGCGTGGGGGCCCTGTTGCTCATTGCCCCCGGGTACTCGGGGATGGACTACGACCACGTCCCGGGCGGGAAGGCCACCTTCGAGCGCGACGAGACCCTCTCCAAGGCGGCGGCGGACGCCTGGGCCGCCGGCAAGCTGGACCAGGCCACGGAGCACCTCCGTCAACTTTGGGCATCGTCCGTCACGGGGGCGGCGCGGGAGCTGTTCGAGACGATGGTCCGGGAAAACGCCCCGGAGGTCTTCGGAGAGCGCTCCGGTGGCTACGAAACGCCGGTGGGGCCGCCCGCGGCGGCGCGATTGAACGAGATCCAGCTCCCGACCCGAATCCTCGTTGGAGACCGGGACAACCCGGTGATGCCGCACTGCGCGAACTTCCTGGCGCGGGGGATCTCGGGTGCCACGGTGCAATTGGTCCCCGGGGCGGACCACCTCCTGAATCTTTCCCGGCCGGACGCCTTTGACGCTGCAGTGGCCGCATTCGACGAAAGCCTCCGGGGGGATCGCGAATAGCCCGGACGGGCTCGAATCGGCAGTCCCGAACGAGAGTGTCGGGCGACCTCAGAGCGGAGCCGGGGGTTCGGCGAGACCGACCCGCTCCTTCTTGGCCGGCGGCTCCACCTGAGATTTCCCCCCCGACACCCTGCCTTCCTCGGCCCCCGAGCGCCGACTTGAGACTTAAGTACTCGAACCTGCTGCAAACTTCGACTGTCGGGATGGCCGAGCGAACGAACGCGACAGGGCTCCGGGGTGAATCGCCAGGGCTGGCGTCCGCCATCCGTGGGCCTCCCCTCGCGGCTTCGACACCCTTCTGGCTCGCCTATTCCCCGTTGGGTCGGCGGAGTCGCACCCACGGACGCCCCCGCCGAGCGGACTGAGAGTACTAGAAAGAACGTAGAATGTTCCAGGAGAATGCAAAATGAAGAAGAGTAGCGTGGTCGCGAGTTTGTTTCTGACGTTTGTGATGGTCGGCGTCCTGTTCCTGCCCATTCATGCCGGCGCTTCGACCGCGCCCAACGCCCCTGTCACGGTTTCCGTGTCGAATTCGGCTCACGGCTTGGCCACCGCCTCCGTTGCTCCGTCCACCCCGGCGCCCGCGATTACCTTCCCCCGGACGGTCGTCGTCGAGACGTTTACCGGCGTTTGGTGCCCCCACTGCCCCGCGGAATCGCAAGCCCTCTACGGCTTCGATAAGAACACGAGCCACAACGTCCTCAATATCGCCGAGCTGCACGTCTGCTACACGTCGAGCGCGTGCTACGAGAACTACGTCCCACCGGACGGAACCTCGACCGACCGGGGAACGTTCTACAACGTCTGTGGATTCCCGGACGTCTTCTTCGACGGGGTCCGCTCGGTATGTGGTGCGACCAATTCGCAGTCGCAAATGGCGACGTGGTATCAGCAGAACATCACCACCGCGGCGGCGTTTCCCGGCAACGTGTCGATCGCCGAGAGCGCGACCTTCCTGTCCGGCAATGTGACGACGAACGCCAACATCACTTCCGGAATCACCGGGTCGTACAACGTCGTCTCCTACCTTCTCGAATACATCGGCAAGACCAATGTGAGCAATGGGAACGGACCTCACGACCTCGGCAACGTCGTCCGGGAAACCTTGCGCAATCACCCCGTCAATCTGACCGCTGGCGCGACCACGGAGGTCAACGAGGTCGGCGCAGTCCTCCCCGCTTGGAATCAGAACAATCTCAGCGTGGTGACCATTGTCCAGCAGAACTCCACCAAGATTGTGGAGAATGCCAACATGGTCTCGGTCTCCACCTTGGCGACGAGCGTCATCGCCAGCCCGACGACGGTGGGGTCAGGCGGTAACTCGACGGTGACCGTCCACGTCACCAACGTGAGCACGGGCTCCCCCGTTTCGGGGGCATCCGTGACCCTCACGAGCCCGGCCGACGGATTCTTCACCCCGGCCTCGGGGGCGACCGCGGCGGACGGGACGTTCACCTCCGTCTTCACCGCCCCGCTGGTGTCGTCGACTGTCTCCGTGGAGATCGCCGTAGCGGCCTCGGCGGCGGGCTTGGTTGGATTTGCGACGACGACGATCACGGTCACCCCCTTGGTCCCTCCGAGCCAGCCCACCGGGCTCACCGTGACCCCGGGCGTCGGGCAGGTCACCCTAAACTGGACCGCCCCCGCGACTGGCGGCGGCGGAGTGACGTACGTCGTCTATGATGCGACCGCGTCCATCGGGCCGTTCACCGAGGTCAACGTCACGACAGGCACGGTCTACGTCGTCACCGGCCTCCTTGCGGGTCACAGCTACTGGTACAAGGTCGAGGCAATGGATGCCGGCGGGTATTCCCCCGAGACATCCGCGATCTCGGCGAACGCCGTGACCGGCGCTGTCCACAATCTGCCGGCGAGCGCCGGCTGGTGGGTCTCGATCGACTCGATGAACTTCAGCTCCGCGACGAGCGCCCCCCTCGTCCTGTATCTCCCCGACGGAGTCTACGAGTACACGTATGGAACCGAGTACTACGCTCGCGTGGCGGCCAACGCGGCTCCGGCACCCGTCACCGTCTCCGGCGCGCCCGC
>JAKIVT010000078.1 GCA_022750415.1 Thermoplasmata archaeon | reverse complement strand
GCGACCGTGCGCGCCGTCTCTTGGACGATGCGAGCTTCCGAAGCGGACTCCTCGGCCGTGGGCACGAACGGCGGTGCCGGAATTGAACCCTCAGGGACGACGGACCAAGCGGTGTCCCACGCCAACGGCTCGTACGATGCGTGCGGACCGACCCGCTCGCGGAGCGCGTCGTTGTGCGCTTTCTCCCGGGCCTTCCACGTCTCCGCGTGGGCAGTTTCGATTGTCAGTACTTCCGGGTCGTTCCGCGGTCGGACGTTCGACATGGGTTCAGTCACGTGACGGGCGCCGGCTACAAATAGTAGCCGCGGCTACCGTTGTCGAGGACTCTATGACCCGCGTAAGAGAACCATCGCCGAAAAGGACACAAGCGAATTTGGTAGCCGCGATGGAGGCCCCGCCAGTTGGGGGGAACCCACCTCGGATAACTCATGTCCTGCGTCAGCAAACCCAACCAAGCGTGCCGTGCGTGTTTTGCGGCGACCCGTTCCGCTTTGCCGACGGCACGGCGATCTACTACCGGCCGACCGACCCGAGGGACCCCAAGACCCGCCGGCCCCAGTACATCGCCCGCATGTGCCCCAACTGCCGAATTGAACTCGACAAAGAGCACGGGCTCATCCCCTAGGGCTCAAGCTCGCCAGTCTCCGGCGCCGTCAACGTGAGGTTCGGTCGGGGGCGGGCCGGAGCCGGCCCAGTGCGCGTCGTGCCAGTCGTTCTTGGGTAGGAGCTTCCGACAAAGCGGGCAATACCGGACCTCATCGCCTTTCCGGACCGGAACCGGGGCGACCAACGTCCGGTAGGACCACGCCTGAGCCCACGTAACGGTCTGTACGGCCCTCCGGGGCTTCGATAGGTTGTCCTGAGGGAACATACCCTCGGCGCGGGGCGCATGAGTGAGCAGATAGTACGCGGTGTTGAAGACCGAATCCCGGACCCCGAGATTCTTAACGACCCATCCGCCTGGTCGCGGCTTGATCCAACCGTCCCCGATTACGTGAAAATGGGGCCCGACGGCGCAAAGTCCGGCTCGGTTGTTTTCCCAACGGTCGCCGACCCGGTAATGATGATACACCCAAACGCCCCCGTCGAGTCCGGCCGCTTCCCCTTCATCGTACGCGAGCGCCCGGAGAGTCCGGTATCCGTCGAGGTCGTCGGCGAGGTGCCACAGCTCCGGAGGCGGCGCGACGACGACGTGAATCGCCCGGTGTCGGCGGGACTTAAGAATCCCAAGTGCGGCCCGGTCCTCAATCCGCCCGGCCTCACGGGAGGCCCAATCCCGAAAACAAACCGGGCAGTCGAATCGCCGGCATGAATCACGGTACGGTACAACGTGACGGACTCCGGCCGGGGTGGTATGGACGGAGGAAACCCACCCGCCGCATCGGACGTACGACTCCCCGTGGCCGGGGAGAACCCACCGAAGGGGCACGGCCGCCCCCCCCGCCGCTTGGAGTATCGCCCCCCCGTCGGGGGGGCTCACCGCGCCTTCGGCGCGAGAGGGAAGGCCGCACGGCTCCCTATCGGTCGCCGCGCGGAGCGCGGCGCTCAACGGAGCCACCGCCACTCATCGAAAGTGTCCGAACCCCGGGATCGTCCCGGGGTCCGGGAAGGGGTTAGCTCCTTGTCGGTGGAGGGCCGACGCGGAGACGTACTGAGGCGGCGGGCGAGGTCGGCAAACGCGCGCTCGGTTTCGGCGACGGGTGCCGGTGCGAGTGCCCGGTAAACGGCCTTATACGGGCAAGTCTCCGACGGCTCGGGTGCTGAGGTAGCCTAGCTCGGCCAAGGCGCCAGATTCGAGATCTGGTGGTGCGTATGCATCGCGGGAGTTCAAAGGGGACCGGGAAACGTCGCCCGGTCCCGGAGACTCTCCCCCTCAGCGCCTCCCGGTCCCCTGCCTTGATTTCGGTGGAGGTCGACGTCGCCCGGGGTCGCCGTCCAGGTCCCGTGGTGACCGTATCGGTCGCGCCCGGAACACCGGTGCGCCAGCTCCTTCGCTCTCTCGGGCACGCGCCCGAGGGGTCGGCGGTCTTGGTCGACGGAGTACCCGTCCCGCTCGACACCCGCATCGTGGCGCCGGTCCGATTCACCATCGTTCCGACGTTTTCTGGCGGTTGAACCCGGCTCCAAGGGATTAATGCCGCCCTTGTACCATTCTTACGACGTTACATTGTCCGGAACGCTCCCGCCGCCCACTTCCGATTGCCCGGTTTGCGAAGCGGAGAACCCGACGACCGCGGTCTCGTGCGGCACCTGCGGGTACCCCACCGCCCTCGCCGTGGACGCCCTCCGCGGACTCTCCGACGTGGCCGCGATGGCGATGCCGGCGCAGACGTCCGCCCCCCGCACCCCCCGGGTGCCGCTTCGCCCATTGGGAAAGGACCCGACTTCGGAGCAGGTCGAACGAACCGCCGCCGAGCTCGACACCACGATGCGTCTCATCGGACGCCTCGGCGTGCCGACCGCCGACGTCACGGTGGAACTCCACCAGGCCGCGCTCACTCAAGCCGACGGCCGGTCGGTCGAAGCGCTCTCGCTCCTTCGCTCGGCCCTCGCCCGGTTGCACGAAGCGACGAACGAGGCGCTGGCCCGACGCCTCCGTTCCCTCGAAGGTCGTCAGTCGGTGTTGCGGACCGACGGTGTGGCGGTCTCCCTCGGCGCTGAAGCGTTGCGGATCCGGGCCGAGATCGATGCCGGGCGCGCCGAGCAGGCCATCGAGAAGCTCGTCCGAGCCGACGAACAGCTCGGGAGGATCGAAACCGATTGGAAGGGACTCAAAGGACTTCTCCGGCAGATCGACGAGCTCCGCGCCGCGGCCGAAGTGATCGGCCGGCCCGTCGCGGGCGTGGAGGAATCCGTCGAGCAGATCAAGTCCCTCCTCGCTGCGCCGGACCTCTCGACCGACACGCTCGATGAGGGGGCCCAGATTGCCGCTCGGGCCCTCATGCTCCTCCATGAGGCACTTCCCGGGGCGATCGAGCAAGAGCTCGAGCGCCACGCGGTCGCCCTCGACGCCTTCCCGTCCGACCACGCCCCGGCCCGGCCGGCCCGCGCCATGCACGCGGAGGCGACCCGCCATCTCCGGCGCGGGAAGATCGGGGAAGCGACCGCCCGCCTCCGGGAGCTTCGGGTGGCCATCCGGGAACTGGGGGACCCGGCGGCGCTCGTCGTTCCGATTCCAATCCCCGCCGGATCCAGCGAGGCCCCCGAGGCTCCTCCGCTGTCCGAGGCCCAATCCACCGAGAACTCGCTCGCCCGACTGTTGGGGAAGGCCCGCGGCCTCGCGGCTCGCGTGCGGTCGTTGCCGGCGGATAGCGAACTCGCGTACGAGGCGGCGGGCGAAATTCGCCGCGCGACCGAACAGTTGCGGGCCCGCAAACTCGAAGAGGCCGACGCCACGCTATCCCGGCTGATGCGAACGCTCGACGCCGAGGTCCCCCAGGAGCCGTGAGCGCGACCTTGGCGCCCACCCTCGGGGTCGACCGGCCGGACCGGCTGCGCCGCTTGGTGGAGCACGGCAAGACCCTCGAGGCCGAGGGACTTCCCTTCCCCACCGATCAGATCCGGACGGCGGTGGAGTCCTCGCTGGCCGAGGGGAACCGGGAGCAGGCGGAGAAGATCCTCGTGCGGGCCGAGACCCTGCTCGCGTCCGCCACGCGCGACTGGACGTGGGTCCGAGGGCTCCTGCAGCGCGAGGACGAGCTCCGGGAGCTGGCGCTCCGGCTCGGAATCGACTTGGAACACCTCGACGCACGGGTCGGGAACGCCCGCGCCCAACTGAAGGGCGCGCCGCTCTCGCAGGGATCGCTGCAGAAGGCGGCCGCGTCGGCGTCGGCCGGCCTCGCGGTCCTCAACGACACGATCCCCAAGTTCTGCGTCCAGGAGGGACAGAAGCTCGGGGTCTCGATCCGGGTCGCGCGGAACCGGGGCGAGGACGTGAGCGGGGCGACGCAAGCGTTCGCCCGGTTCCTCAAGGCCGTCCAGGACGAGCAGATGGTCGAGACCGCCCGCCTCCTCCTCGAGGTCCGGAAGACGGTCGCCCGGATTCCCCGGGCCCCCACGGCGGCCGGGTATCCGGCACCGGCCCCGGCGGGCTCGGAAGAGGAGGAGATCCTCCTCGAGGCGCGAAAGCTCGCGCGCCGGCTCCACCGGATCAAGGGGAAAGCGCACGATGCCCAGAGCGCCGCCCGACTGATGACCCAAGTCCGCGCCGCCCTTTCCGAGGAACGCCGGTACGGTACTCCGGAAGAGGAGATCGAGGCGCTCTGGAACGAGGTCGACCGGTTGACGAAGGAGCGGAACCCGGCGAACAAGGGCGCCAAACCGGGCGTCCCCGGCGACCTATCCCCGGCGAGCCGGGCGCCCCCGACTCCGTCCCCGGTCGCCTCCACCGTCCCCGCGCCCCCGAGGGTCGTCCCGCCGCCTGGGGCGGTGGGAGACCTCTCTCCGGAGGACCCGACGGTTCCGCCCGGCGCCTCCGGCGACCTCGATTCCGACGCGGACGACGCCGACGAGGACGAGGAAGACGACCCCCAACGGGACCTGTTGGGGCCTTCCCCGCTCGTTCCGCCCGACGACGGGCTCCCCACGTCGAGCCGGGGCCGTTCTCGACGACCGGGCCGACCGTAACGACTATATACCTATCGCAAGTCCCTTATACCACTTGGCTCGCCAGGGACTTCGCGCGGAGCCGCGCGAGCGGACTGTCGGCGTGGTTCACGCCGTCGGCCCGACGGGGCAACTGATCGCGAGGACGTCCGGGGAACGGTTTCCTACCGAGGGGACCGTCGTCGTCGACGCCACCGGTCGGTATCGGGGACGCGTCACGCGCGTCTTCGGCCCGGTCGCCCGGCCGTACTTCGCCGTCCGGCTGCGCCGGACGCCGAATCCGGCCGAGGGGGTCGCGCTCGTGGGACAGCCCCTGGTTGCCGAGTTCGGTCGACCTCATGCAACAGGATGAAACAGCCGCCAGCGGAGACAAGGCGCCGACCCCGCCTTCGGACCTCGCCGTCCCGACCCGTTGCACCAACTGCGGTTCCACCCACCTGACCCGGGACTACGAACGGGGCGAACTCGTCTGTGACGAGTGCGGCCTGGTCCTCGAAGAGGGAATGATCGACCAGGGTCCGGAGTGGCGCGCGTTCGACGCCGAGCAGGGGGAGAAGCGGGCCCGAACGGGCGCCCCCACCACGCTCACGATCCACGACAAGGGGCTCTCGACCGAGATCGGTTGGAAGAACCGGGACCCGTACGGCAAATCGATCCCGACCCGGAACCGGGCGCAACTGTACCGGCTCCGAAAGTGGCAACGCCGGATCCGCGTCTCCAACGCGACCGAGCGGAACCTCGCCTTCGCCTTGGCCGAACTCGACCGGATCGCCTCCTCGATGGCCCTCCCGCGCAACGTGCGCGAGACGGCCGCGATGATCTACCGGAAGGCCGTCAACCGGAACTTGATCCGGGGCCGGTCGATCGAGGGAGTCGTTGCCGCGTCGCTCTACGGAAGCTGCCGGCAGTGCAACGTCCCGCGGACGCTCGACGAGATCGCGAGCAAGTCGCGGATTGGTCGCAAGGAGATCGGGCGGACGTACCGGTTCATGACCCGCGAGCTGAAGCTCAAGTTGATGCCGACGAAGCCGCAGGACTACATCCAGCGGTTCTGCTCGGAACTGAAGCTGAAGGGCGAGATTCAGACCCGGGCGAACGAGATTCTCAAAGAGGCCACCGAGCGGGAGCTCACGAGCGGTCGGGGCCCGACCGGAGTCGCCGCCGCGGCGATCTACATCTCGAGCGTGCAGTGCGGCGAACGCCGCACGCAGCGCGAGGTCGCCGAGGTGGCGGGCGTCACCGAGGTGACGATCCGAAACCGGTACAAAGAGCTCACCGAGAAGCTGAATCTCCGGGTCATGCTCTAAGGCCCGGGGGGCGGCAATGGACGACGTGGTTTCGGCGGCGCTCCGCGCCGCCGGCGCGAGCGGCGTGAAGTACGCCGACGCCCGCGTCATCGCCCCCCAGCGGTTCGAGCATCTCGCTGTCCGCAACGGAGAGGCGAGCGCCCTCACCTCCACGTTCGGCGCCGGGGTCGGCGTCCGACTCCGGACCGACCGGGCCTGGGGATTCGGCACGGTCAGCGAACCGACGGTCGCCGGCGCTCGCCGGGCCGCGGGACTCGCGGTTCGTTCCGCGCGGGCGGCCGAAGCGACCTGCCGGCGCTCGATCGCGGTGGTTCCCTCGCACGGCCCCACTCACGGACGCTACGAGAGCCTGGTCCAGCGGGACCCGTTCCGCATCGACCGGTCGGAGAAGCTCGCGCTGTTGCGCGACGCGGAGAAGGCGCTCCGCGTTGGTCCGGAGGTGAAGAGCGGCCATGCGTCGATGCACGCGTGGGAGACCGTCACGGAGTTCGGCTCGACCGAAGGGGTCGACTTCCACAGCCGGATCGTCCATGTCGGGGCCGGGGTGGACGCGACCGCGGCCGCCCACGGGGAGGTCCAGCGACGCTCCGGACCGACGTCGTTCGGCGGGGACTACCGGCAGGCCGGCTACGAATTCCTCGAGGGGCTCGACCTCGTCGAGCGGGCCACCAAAGTGGGAGCGGAGGCGGTGGCACTCCTCGGGGCCCGGAACTGTCCGAAGGCGACGACCACGATCGTCCTCGCGACCGACCAACTTGCTCTGCAGGTCCACGAATCGGTGGGCCACGCGACCGAGCTCGACCGGATTCTGGCCAGCGAGGCCGGGTACGCCGGCACGTCGTTCCTCCGGCCGGAGGACGTCGGGGGACTCCAGTACGGTTCCGAAGGAATGACGATCGTCGCGGACGCGACCGAGGCCGGGGGGCTCGGGACGTTCGCCTGGGACGACGAAGGGTCGCCGGCAGTGCGAACGACCTTGGTCGACCGCGGCCGACTTTCCGGGTTCCTCACCAACCGCGAGACCGCGGCCGCCCTCGGGCTTTCGAGGTCCGGTGCGACGGCCCGCGCGGGCGGATTCGACCGGGCCCCGCTCATCCGGATGACGAACATCGACCTCCTGCCCGGCGATCACACGCTGGAGGAGCTCCTCGAGGGCGTTTCCGACGGAGTCTACTTCGAGACGAACCGCTCCTGGTCCATCGACGACAAGCGCCTCAACTTCCAATTCGGGACCGAGCTCGGCCGACGGATTGTCAAAGGGGAGCTCGGCCCACTCGTCCGGAACCCGATGTACGCGGGAATGACCCCCGAGTTCTGGGCCTCCATGGACGCGGTCGGCGATTCTTCGACCTGGCACTTGTGGGGGATCCCGAATTGCGGGAAGGGC
>JAKIVT010000077.1 GCA_022750415.1 Thermoplasmata archaeon | reverse complement strand
CGTCGAGGAATTCGACGAGACGGGCGATTCCCCGACCGAGGGCCACGGCGAATTCCTTCGACCGACGGTCCGCCGGGTCATCGAGCCAACAACCCGCCACGCGGAGGCACCGACTGGTCCGGTCGAACTGGAACTCGATCCGTCCTCTCAACTCGTCCCGGTACAGGATGGGCAAGGTGTAGTACCCCCAACGCCGCGCCGACACCGGCTTGTACGCCTCCCACACGTAGTCGAAGTCGAACAAACGCCGTCCCCGGCCCCGCGCCGAAACCGGCTCGAACGGAGCCAGGAACACCGCCTCGTCGTCGGTCGTCGTGCCGTGGGGTCGCCACGACCGGGGGAGTTCGAGCCCTCGAAGGGACTCGAGGTCCGCTATCGCATCTCCGACAAGCCACTGTCCCCCTGCCCAGCCGTCGACCTCGATGCGTTGGATCTTTCCGTCCCGATGCCAGCGTTCCACTTGCTCGGCCCAATCACGACGCAGGGTGGAGCGACCGATCCGACCGTGGGCGTACGCGAGCCACTCCGAACTTGTGGCGAGACCCAGGTCGCGCAGCGTCCCGAGGATCAAGTGCTCCTCCGCGACCTCGACGGGGATTCCTAGATCCGGCCGGGGAAGGAGGCGCGATGCGAGGTCGAACACTTTCTCCCCGCGTCGACGGGACGAGACGAGGAGGTCCCCCTTGAGCCAAAGGTAGTACAGGGCGAGTCCGGCTTCAGTTCGCGCCCGGTAGCTGGCGAGGGGAGCTGCACGGTCCCCTCCGAGGTCGCGGCTGCTGAGCGGTCCTCGGGATTCCACCTCCCGCTGGACTCGGGCCACGACGGTGCGCTTCGCCCGAGCGAACCGATTCCACCGGTCTTCCGCGACCTTTCGTTCCATGACGATCCGCAGGTACGGCAGTTCCTCGATCGGTCGAATCTGGAGATTGCCTCCATACTCGAACAGAGACCTCTCCTCGTAGAGCGCCCGTTGGAGATGCTCGACCCGATATCCGACGACCCGTGCCCACAAGGCGAGGTCCTGGTTGTGACCGACGACATCCAGCGGGTCGACCTGCACCGAACCGACGTACCGGACCGCGTCGACGACGCCGTTCCGGCCCCGCCAGCGCCGACCCGGCCAGAGACCTTGGCGACCGAGAACGAAGCGGCGGGCCGTCGGGAGGGAGTCGGCCGGCACGAGGGCCGGTAGATCGGGCGAGGCCGATAAGCCTCGCGCGCGGGACTCGGCCCAGGCGAGTCCGGGCCCCGATTGGAGACCGCGTGGCCGGCGTCGTGCCCGGTCCCATCGACGTGCCGTCGGTCGTTATCTCCGTCGCCCGAATCCACCCCCCGTGGGCCGTCCGGAGTTCCTCGTCGTCCTGGCCGAACCCGATCCCGTCGCCCGGGCCGTCGGGGACCGGCTTGCCGTCGGGGAGTCCACCGGGGTCGTCGTCGCCGGCGCACCGGTCCGGTCGCTCTCCCGTGAGGTCGCTGTCCTTCGGCGGGCCGGGCTCCACATCCACGACGAACGGCTCGATGAATTGCTCCCTCGCGAATGGCGCGAGTCGCAGATCCCGCTCGTCTTTCCTTCCGTTCACCGGAGCGAACGGGGCGACCCCGCCCTGACCGTCCATCCCCTCGGGAATCCTGGAACGTCTGCCGAGGTGGGAGGTCGGCCGGCCTCGTTGGTCCCGAGCCCGGCTCGACTGATGGTCGACGGACTCCGGCGACTGGCCGAGGGGGCGGGGACACTGGGAATCCCGGCCACCTACGAGGCGACCCACCACGGACCGTTCCTCGAGCTTCCGGCGTTCTTCATCGAAGTCGGAGGGGGCGACCCCGACCGCCCAACGCAATCCGCCACCAACCTCATCGCCGACGTGGTCGCCTCGCTGCGCCCAGATCCTTCGGACACGGTCGTCCTCGGGGTCGGAGGGGGCCACTACGCTCCCCATTTCACCGACCTCGCGCTCCGACGGTCGCTCGCGTTCGGACACATCCTCCCGCGCCACGTCCTCGACGATCTCGCGCCCGGCGTGGCCCGAGACGCCTGGATGCTGAGCGGGACTCCGGCAGCCGGGGTCGTCTACGCGCGGGCGGCCGACGCCCAACGGCCGGTGGCGTCGCAGTGGGGGAGGAGGTTCCGGGAGGCCGATGCCCCGAAGCGAAACCGGCTGGCTATTCCGTCGGAGACGGACGCCGGCGCTCGTTCCGCTGGTACATGATCGCGCCGGAACGATAGACGGCCTTCCCGAGCTTGATGTTCTGGATCGAGGCCACATGGGGGGCCTTCTCGGCCATCATCATGCTCTCGACGATCTGCCGGAACAAGGCGCTCTGGTTGATCTCCGGGTGCCGCTCGAGGAAGGCGTTCTCCTCGTGGGTGATGGTAATGTTCTTGCGCAGCATCCCCGTGGCATCGCTCGCGCCTCGGCGCGGACCCGGCATATCGCTCGCCATCCGAGCGGGGTAGATATACGTATGGGTGCGCGGCCTGTCGAGATATACGGCAAGGCCCGGCCGAGGGGAATTCACGCGTTCGGACCGGCGACCACGGTCGTGGAATGGGCGAGGTCGTACACGGGTCCCGCGGCCTCCCGGATGGCGGCTGCGGTGGTCGCTCGCAACAATGGGGGCCACTCCTTCCAGTAATGGTCCGAGAGTCCGTGGTACGCCGCATCCACCGCGAGTTCGTGCGCGTCCGCGGCGGTTTCGAGGGAGAGGGGGATCTCTCCGATCGAGCTTTCCCGGGTCCGGTCGAGTTCCGCGGAGGGGATTGGAACGGTCCCGATCTCTCGGACTTCCACGGTCATGAGTCGGACCACCTCGGCGGCCCGTTCCGGCCCGGTGCCCGCCTGGGCCGTCCAGTACCCGCCCCAGCGCATCGCCTCGAGGTCGCTGGACGCGTGGTACGCCAGCCCGCGCCGTTCGCGGACGTGCTGGAACAACCGGTTGAGCATGCTGCGACCCCCGAGCACCTCGTTGGCGAGGAAGAGGGAGGGGAAGCGGGGGTCGCTTCGGGGCGGGGCCGCTCCTCCCAGGCGAATCTCGGTCTGGGTTCGGCCGGCCATGGGGACGGTCCGCGCCCCGCGGACCGGCGCTCGGAGCGCCTCGGTCCGCGGAAAGCCCACCGGGTGCTCGGTGGGGAAACCGGAAAAGAGGCGGTCCGCCAACCGCTGGACTTCGCGAAGGGAGCGGGAGGTGGTCAGCACGAGGAATCCTCCGTCGGAGGCGGCCGTCGCCTCGTGGAACGTTTCGATGTCCTTCCGCCGGATCCGGGCGACCGTTCGCCGCTCCCCCAGTCCGGACGCCCGGTAGGGGTGCCCCTTCGGGAAGACGGCGCGCAGGAGTTCCCGCTCGGCCCGATGCCCCGGCTGGGTGGACTCGCGCAGCTGGCGCTCGAAAATCTGACGACGGACCCGCTCCAAGTCGTCGGCCTCGAACCGGGGGCGGAGCACCACGTCGGCGAGGAGGCCGAGGAGGGGCTCCAGCTCCGAGGCGGGGCCGCTGACCGCCACCTCGGCGGACTCCGGTGCGCAATGCCGCTCGATGGATCCGCCGAGCCGGTCGAGCTCCCGAGCGAGGGCCACGCGGCCGCGTCGTCCGGCCGCGCTCGGCGCGAGGAGGCTCGTCATCACCGAGAGTCCTTCGCGCCCGGCGGGGTCGAACGCCCAGCCGGCGGGTGCCACGTACGTGGCGGCGAATCCGGCCGAACCCGGCGGGGCCGGTTGCCGAAGGATGGTGAGCCCATCCGCCCGGGTCTCCCGGGCGAACACGAGCGGGTCGTTACGCTCCGTGGTCATCGTTGCCTCCCGTGGGCTCGTAGTGGACCACGACGGCGCGGCCGGGTCGGAAGAGGCGGACGGCCTCCCGGCGGGCCGCGGACCGGTCGACCGCGAGGATGCGGCGCAGGAGCGCGGACTCGAACGCGACCGGCCCGAGCATGGAGAAGTACCCCAACCGGAACCCGGTGCGGGACGCCCCCTCGTACGCGAGTTCGGCCCCACGGCGGACCTTGGTCCGGACCTCGAAGAGCTCTTCGCGCGTGGGACCGGTCTTCGCCAGCCGCTCGACCTGGGTGCGGATCGCCGATTCGAGCCGGTCCAACCCGACCCCCGGCGCCGCCTGGGCGGTGATCGTGAACAACGAGGGATGCACGCGCGGCCGATATTCGCTCGCCGCCCGCACCGCGAGGGCCGGGTCGACGAGCGCGCGATACAGACGGGAGGAGGGGTGCTCCCCGCCCCGACCCCACGAAGCACCGGACGAGAACAGTCGGGTCTCCCCTCCGAGAAGGACATCCAGCACAATCGCCGCGGGCGTCTCCGCGTCGTGGATCGCCGGGGACCGCCAACCGATCGCCACGAGCGGTGTCGTGCCGGGACCCCGGAGGGTGGAGCGGCGCTCCCCGTTCGGTTCCGGTTCCACCTCCCGGACATGGGGGTCCGCGCCGACCGCGGGCAGGCGGCCGAACGACGACCGGACGGTCCGCTCGACCTCGGGCGAATCAAAGCCCCCGCTCACCACGAGGACCGCGTTCTTGGGGCCGTAGAAGTGGCGGTAGTACTTCCGAAGGGCCTCGGGAGTCAACGCCCGAATGTCCTCCTTCCGCCCCAGCGGTTCCCACCGGTACGGGTGGTGCCGGAAGCCGAGCTGGTACAGTTCCTCGTCGACGCGGAACTCCGGCCAATTCTCGTCTCCTTCCCGTTCCGAGTGGATCACGGTTCGTTCGCGCTCCACCTCCCGGTCGGTGAGCAGAGCGCGCGTCATCCGGTCCGCCTCGATCGCGAGGGGGATCGAGAGCTGCTCCTTCGGCACGGTCGAGAAGTAGGCCGTGAAGTCGGTGTCCGTGAAGGCGTTCAGCGTTCCGCCGACCTCGACGATCGCGCGGTCAATCGCCCCCTTCGCAAATTTGGGGGAGCCCTGGAACAGCATGTGCTCCACCCAGTGGGAGGCCCCGGTCACCCCCGGCCATTCGTTCTTCGAGCCGACCCGGTACCAGACCCACACGCTCGTCGTCGGACTGTCCGCCCGCGCGGCCAGGACGACCTGGAGACCGTTGGCAAGCCGGAACCGCTTGGCCGAAGGCGTGCGGCCCGCGGTCCTAACCATTGGTCCGACGAGCCGGACCCGGCTTATAACCCGCCCCGAGCCGATTCGGAACCCCGCCGGGGATACCGTTATCCTCACGACCCTCCCATCGGCGACGCGTGCATCCCTGGCTGCACCTCATCCGGCTCGGCAACACGCTGACCGCCCTCGCGGGAACGGTGGTGGGCGGGCTCGCGGCCCGGGGGGCCGGTCTCCCGACCTCGAGCGCGTTCTGGCTGGTCCTCCTGCTGGCGGCGCTCTCGACCGCGTGCGTGACCGCGGGCGGGAATGTGGTGAACGACATTCTGGACCGGGAGTCCGACCGGACCAACCACCCCGACCGCCCCCTGGTGACGGGAACGATCTCCGTCCGCGCGGCCCGGACCGGGGCGGCCGCGCTCCTCGTCGCCGGTGGCCTCGCCATCGTTCCGGTGGCGCTGACCGCGCCCCTGCTCGTCCCGATCTTCCTCGCCGCCGTCGCCGCGCTCTTGGCGTATGAGTTCCGATTCAAGTCCGTGGGATTCGGAGGAAATCTCCTCGTGGCTTCGTTGACCGGCGCCGTGTTCCTCTACGGGGGCGCCGCGGCCGGGAACGTGGTCGTGGTGGTGCCGTTCGCGCTCATGGCCTTCGGCGCTACGCTGAGCCGCGAAGTGATCAAGGACATGGAGGACGCCGGAGGCGACCGGGACCGGCGGACGCTGCCGCAAACTCGGGGGTTCGGCTTCGCGAGCGGCACCGCGCGGCTCGCGGTCGCCCTCGCGCTCGTGCTCAGTCCGGTACCCGTGCTGACGTACCTCGCCCCGACGTCCATCGCGGGGATTATGTATCTCGCCTCGGTGGTCGCGGCCGATGCCTTGTTCGTCGTCTCCGTGCTCTGGCTGCCCCGCCAGCTGCACCGGGAGCAGACCCTCAGCAAGGCGGCGATGACCGTCGCGCTCCTCGCCTTCCTCGCGGTGGCGTTCCGGTAACCCGAACGATGGGTCGAGTCCTCGACGGCCTCACCGAGCGACTCCGGGCCGGGCCGCTCCACTTCACCCTGATCGACCCGGACAAGTCGCCCGGAGCGAAGGCCGCCGAGATCGCCGAGGGGGCGGTCGCCCTCGGGTCCGATGCGATCCTTCTGGGAGGCTCGACGGGGATCTCGCGGGAGAAGATGGCGGCCGCGGCCCGGGCCGTGAAGGCGGCCGTCCCGGTCCCGACGATCATCTTCCCGGAAGGTCCGTCTTCGCTCACCGACGCCGCCGACGCCGTCCTGTTCATGAGCCTCCTCAACTCGCGCCGCCTCGACCTCGTCATCCGCGTGCACGCGCAAGCCGCCCCGCACATCCGGGCGATGGGACTCGAGACGATCGCGCTCGGGTACCTGGTCATCGCCCCCGGCATGCGGGTCGGCGAGGTCGGCGAGGTCGATGTGGTTCCCCGCGACGCGCCGAAGGTCGCGACCGGCTACGCGCTCGCGGCCGAGCTCCTCGGCATGAAGATGGTCTACTTGGAAGCCGGCTCCGGGGCGCCGGCGCCGGTGCCCGCCGAAATGGTCCGGGAGGTCCGGGCCGTGCTGCACATCCCGCTGATCGTCGGCGGGGGGATCCGGACCGCCGCCGATGCCCGGACCCTGCTCGAGGCGGGGGCGCAGATCCTGGTCACGGGCACCGTCACCGAGGAGGAAGGGCTCGGCGACGGGCTGCGCGGCATCCTCGGGGAGGTGCGACGTGCCCGGGGCGGTTGACCCACCGGGTTCGTTCTCCGAACCCGCCTACACGCGGTTCCTCTTCCGGGCCCCGTCCGTTCCGCTCTGCGTCGGGTACGCGGCACTGGCGAGCGCGTTCACGGCGGTCGTGGTGGCCTTCCCGTCCGATGGAACGCTGTCGTTCCTGTCCGTCCTCCTGTTCGTGTTCCTCGGACCCGCTCTCGTCGCCGGGGGTCTGACGGTCCCGCTCGCCGCGGCGCTCGGGGGCCGGTTGTCCTGGCGACGGTCGTTCCTGCTCGCGGCCACCTCCGCGGCGGTCCCACTTCCCGTGGCCCTCCTCGACCGGCTCTTGGTTTTCGCGTTCCCCGCGGCCGTTCCCCCCGTGGGTCTCTACCTGCTGTTCCTGCTCGGGCCGGTGTTGTGGTTCCGGCACATGAGTCTGTTCGGGATCTCGAATCCGGAACACGTCCGTTCGCTCCCGGCCTCCCTGCTCCAACCGGTCCTCGCCTTCCTCGGCGTCCTCCTCCTCGTTCCGGTTTCCTCGGCCCTCG
>JAKIVT010000076.1 GCA_022750415.1 Thermoplasmata archaeon | reverse complement strand
GTCGACGAGACGGCGAGGAGTCTGCTCTCGGAAGCCACCTGGAGCAGTGGCGGCCCCGTCGTCGAGGTCGTCCGGGCGATCGTGGCGTCCGCGTCGAACTCCGCGATCATCCCGACGTTGACCGCCATCGCCAATCGACCGGACCAAGGCCCCGTCCTGCCGACCGTGCGAGTCCCGACCCTCGTGGTGTGGGGCGGCGGGGATCGATTGATCCCTCCGGCCCAGACCCAAGCGCTCGCGGCGGGCATTCCGGGGGCCCGGGGGGTCGAGATCGCCGGGGCGGGCCACCTGAGCCCGCTCGAGGCACCCACGAAATTCGACGGGGCGGTCCGTTCGTTCCTCGACGATTCGCGAGGCACGACCGGGCGGTCGTAATCCGAGGCGGTGAGCTCGGGATTGCCGACCGGGTGGGTTTCCACGTCCGGCCGCATCGCGCCCGCGTCGCACCGCGTCCCTCCGATGGGTTAATCCGCTTCCCCCGACGAATCGTCTCCGCCGCTTCCCGAGCCAGGAGTCGGAGGACGAGATGACGCGAGCCGCCCCGGGGCCGCAGGCCCCCACCACCGAGGAAGCCACCGCGGGCACACGCACCGTGTCCCCACCCTCCGACCTGAACGTCGTCACCGAGGAACCACTCTGCGCGGAAACTTCGCTCGCCGACCTGAACTCCTGGATCACGCCAACGGACCGGTTCTTCATCCGGAGCCATTTCGCCATCCCGGAGGTCGACGTCGACACCTGGAGACTGGTCGTCGACGGCGAGGTCGACCGGCCCCTTTCCCTTTCGTTCGACGACCTTCGACGGGAGACCGTCCGAACGGTCGTGACGACCATGGAGTGCGCCGGCAACAGCCGGAGCTCCGTGTACCCCCCGGCCCAGGGGCTTCGATGGCGCCACGGGGCGCTCGGGACCGCGCAGTGGACGGGCGTTTCCCTCTGGGATGTTCTCCAGAAGGCCGACGTCCGCCCCGGAGCGATCGAGGCGGTGTTCGAGGGGGCCGACCGGGGCCGCGAACCCGGGGTCCCGGAGGAACTCGTCTACGCGATGAGCGTGCCGGTCGTCAAGGCCGAGCACCCGGACACCTTGCTCGCGTTCGCGATGAACGGCGCTCCCTTGACGGCGGCCCACGGGTTTCCCGTACGGGTGATCGTGCCCGGGTGGTACGGGATGGCCTCGGTGAAGTGGGTCACGAAGGTCTCCCTGATCGACCACTCCTTTCGGGGGTACTACCGGACGAAGCCGTACACGTTCATCCACGAGGGAGACGACCCCAACGTGCTCCGCAAACCGGTCACGTCCCTGCAGGTCAAGTCGGTGATCACCTCGCCGTCGGAAGGCGCGTCGGTTCCGACGGGACCCTTGATCGTCCGCGGCGCGGCGTGGTCGGGCGAAGCCGCCGTCTTGAGCGTGGAGGTCGCCGTCGGGCTCCCGGCGGAAGATGGCGGCACCGCGGAGTGGCGCCTCGCCACGATCCTCGGCCCCACGGCGCCCCACGCCTGGGTCCGCTGGGAGATCCCCCTCGAGTTCGACCGTCCCGGGTACTACGTCCTCCGGACCCGGGCGACCGACGAACGGGGCGACACGCAGCCGATGCGGGCCGATTGGAACTTCCGGGGCGTGGCGAACAACTCGATCCACGCGGTCCCCCTCATCGTCCGTCGCGAACCGTAGTCGACACCTGGCCCGGTCCGGGCCGCGGTTTCCGTCGAAAACGAACGGCTAAATACCCACGCCGAGGGAATCGAGGGTTGGCGAGTCGGGACCCGATGGCGGTGGTGTTCGACAGACCCCAGGGGCCGCCATGATGGGAGATCCGATCAACAATCTCTGGGTGGTCCTCGCCGCGCTCCTCGTCTTCACGATGACGATCTCCGTCGGCCTCCTCGAGGTCGGCGAGCTCGGCGAGGCGCTCTACGCCAGCCTGATGAAAACGGTCCTGATGACCTCCATCGGCCTCTTCGTCATGGCCATCGTCGGGTTCAACACCGCCTTCGCGCCCACCCTCGGCGGATTCATCGGCAACCCGTTCTACCGCCCGGGACTGTTCCTCGGGAGCTTCGCGGCGAGTCCCGCCACCGCGCCGGGGGCCGTCTGGTGGTCGATGGGTCCGGCCTGGTTCGGCACCGGGCTCGACACCGGCACGTACTTCCTCTTCGAGACCGCGTTCGCCGCCGTCACGCTCGCGTTGGTCGGCGTGGTCGTCCTGCGAAAGATGAAGCCGATCGCCCTCGCCGCGTACTCGGTCGTCTACTTCGTCTTCATCTGGAACCTTCCGGCGGCCTGGATCTGGAACCCGACGGGTTGGTTGGCCAAGCTCGGGATGGTCGATTTCGCGGGTGGTCTCGTG
Organism: Thermoplasmata archaeon; assembly: GCA_022750415.1. Classification (GTDB taxonomy): domain Archaea; phylum Thermoplasmatota; class Thermoplasmata; order Lutacidiplasmatales; family UBA184; genus Lutacidiplasma. Next base: position 5,030 of record JAKIVT010000076.1, on the reverse strand, counting down.
GTCCACGGGGCCGCTGGAGCGGCCGGCCTCGGTCTCCTCTACCAATTCTGGAGGGAGGAGAAGGCGAAGGGGCTCACGACGAGCCCGCAAGTCCCGATCCGGGTCTCGCCGGGATGGCTCACCCTCGGGATCCTCCTTCTCTGGGTCGGATGGTTCGGGTTCAACCCGGGCAGCGTCCTTGCGTTCAACGACCAAACCACCGTGGTCGTGATCACCACGTTCCTCGCCGCCGCGTCGGCGATGGTCTCCACGCTCGCGCTCCGGCACGTCCTCCACAGCCAAGCCCCGAGCCTGCTCGATGCGGTCAACGGGATCCTGATGGGGTTGATCGTCATCACCCCCGTCGCCGGATTTGTCAGCCCCGCGAGCGCGATGGTGCTCGGGATCCTCGGTGGACCGATCTTCCTCATCGGCGAACAATACTTCGCGAAGTGGAAGTGGCTCTCCGACCCGGTCGGGCTCCTGCCCGGCCACCTCGTCGGCGGACTGTTCGGAGTGGCGATGATCGCGTTCTTCGCCCAGCCGGCGTACTCGGGCGCCCTCCCCGCCGTGGCGAGCCTCCCAACGTTGCCCGCCGGGCTCCTCTTCGGGGGCGGCACCGCCGCGCTGCACCAACTCGGAATCGAACTGTTTGGGGTCGTGGTCGTGATGATCTCGATCTTCGTCCTCTCGTTCGTGACGGCGTGGCTCTTGGCCCGGGTGTTGGGCGGGATCACCACCGACTACCGAAAGGAAGGGCTCGTTCCCTAGCTCCCCGTCATCGGCGGTCAAATATCCCGGCGCCGTTCGGGAGGCCGATGTACCTCAGTTACGTCGGCTTCCGCGTCCGCGACCTGCCGAAGTCGGTGAAGTTCTACACCGAAGTGTTCGGCATGGTCCCCGTTCAGCCCGAGGAACTGGCCACGATGGACCCCACGAGGGCCGGGGCGATCTTGTTGCGGGACCCGGGCTCGGGTGGACGGATCGAACTGAACTACTACCCGCCGGGCAGTCCGTACGCCGTCCCGTACACGGTGGGCGAATCGCTCGACCACATTGCCTTCCGGGTCGACGACCTTGAACAGACCCTCGCCCGACTCGAATCGCTCGGATATCCGCCGGAGCGGATGGCGCATTACGAAGGGCGCCTGAGCGCGAGTCCGACCCTTCGGATGGCGTACGTTAGGGACCCGGACGGGATGGAGCTGGAGTTGTTCCATGCCACCGGTTCCCCGGAGTTCTCGCCGGAGCGATACTGAACCCGCCGTCGGCTGGGTCCCCGGATGGCGGTCGCCCCCATCCTGCGCCCGGATGACGATCGACCATGGTGGTTGAGTTCTCGCAGGTTTCGAAGCGGTTCTGGCTGAGCCGGACCCCCGCCCTTCGGGGATTGACCCTCTCCCTGAGGCCCGGCGAGGTCCTGGGCCTGGTCGGGCGCAACGGGGCCGGCAAGACCACGTCGATCCGTATCGGTGCCGGAGTCTGTCGGCCGGACTCCGGCTTCGTCGAGGTCGACGACCTCCGCCTCGACGCCGACAAGATGGCGGCCTCCCGGCTCCTCGGATGGGTCCCCGAGGAATCGACCCACGACCCCAACGCCCGAGTCATGTCCCTGCTTCGCTACTACGCGTCCATCGTCGGTCCCGCCGCCTCGGGGCGGGTCGACGAACTGCTCCGGCGGTGGGGCCTCGAGCCGTTCCGACGCCGTCGGGTACGAACCCTGTCCCTGGGCATGAAGCGACGCCTCTCCATCATCGCCTCGGAGTTGACCGCCCCTCCGTACTTCCTCCTCGACGAAGTGTTCAACGGTCTCGACCCCGAGGCGGTGGTCAGCGTCCGATCCTGGATTCGCTCCCGGCGGGACGCCGGCTGTGGCCTCCTGCTCTCCTCGCACAATCTCCGGGAGCTTGCCACCATCGCCGACCGGGTGGCGATCCTCCATGAAGGGCGTCTCCTCCGAGTCCTGGACCCGAGCGAGCTCACCAACCGGCCCAGCCGAGTCGTCCGCGTCGACGTGCCAGGTCTTGGTGACGCCGGCAGGACTCTCCTCGAATCGTTCGGGGAGGTGGTCGCGACCGTGGACGGTGCCGTCGTCCGCGGCGACCACCTGGACGTGCCGGCGATCACCCGGGCGCTGGTGAACGGTGGGTACGCGGTCCACGGAGTAACGCGGGAGAACGACGGGCTCGAGGACCTGTTCCTCGAGCTCGTCCGAGGGGCATCGTGAGGGCGCTCCCCGCGGACCTTCGACGGACCTTCCTCACTCCGGTGACCCTCGCGCTCCTCGTGGTCGCGATAGCCCTCGCCACGATTTTTTCGCCAGCCGTGCCGGCGGAGACGACGTTTCCGGGCCAGTTCGCCGTCAGCTACGAGTACCAGGGTGGATGGATCTTCCGATTCTTCGTCTTCAACGGCACCGGCGTCCCGGTCGGCGGGGCGACGGTCTCGGCGAGTCTTCAGGCCATCAATTCGTCCACCCCGGGAGGGGCGGTCGGGTTCGCCACGACCGATTCGTCCGGATTCGCCACCGTCCGGCTCGCCGGGAACGATACGAACAGTTCGGTCCAGTACGACGTGGGGGGCGGGGGCGGCGAGAGCTTCAACGGCGGATCCGTTTCCGCCGCTCCGCCGGGGGTCGTCGTCCCGAGTTTCGGGGCGTTCACCGAGATCGGTGGCGGGCCCTATGGCCTGGTCCCCAAGATGCTGCTCTTTTACCCCGGCCCGGACGGTGGGGCCCCCACCGGAACGAGGGTGGTGATCGATGCGAATTACAGCGGACCCGAGTCCCGGACGGTCAATCTGTCGTCGACGCCGCTCGACGGTCCGACCGGGGTGTTCGGTATTCCCCCGACGTCCCTGCCGATGCAAGCCTCCCGGATCGACTTCTTGTTGATCGGCCCCGGGGGAAGTGTCCTCGCCGAACGGAGCCAGTCGCCCTCGGACCTGCAGGAGTACCAGTACGGCGAGACTCCCTGGGGGCGCCAGTTGGACGTGACCGTCGGGCTCTGGGGGTTCGTGGCCCCGCTCCTCGGGATCGTGGCCGGGTACTCGGCCTACGCTCGGGACCGCAGCTCCCGGGCGCTGGAGCCGGTCCTCGGCTTGCCGACGACCCAGCTCCGAATCATGGCCCGACGGTACCTTTCCGCCCTTGTCCCCCTAGCGGTCGGCCTGGGGGCGGCCGTACTCATCGACTTTCAGTGGAACCACTCGCCGTCCCACGGATTTGCCCCCGTTCTCGTGGTGGTGATCTTCGGTTCCCTCCTCCTCGAGGCGGCGGCGTTTCTGGGCCTGACCGTCCTCCTGAGCCACCTCCTCCGGTCCTCGGGCGCCGTGGTCGGGTTGGGGGCGACCTTGACGGCGCTGCTCAACTTCTTCCTCGTGCCCCTGGCCTACGTCGTCGCCGGGTCCGTGGGATACATGCCCTCCGACTCTACCGTGATCTCGCTTGCCTTCTCTCCACCCACCCACCTGACGAGTGGGGCCGTCACGGGCTTCTTCGCCACCCTCGGCTCTCCCTTCCCCGTCGGTACCTCGGTCGGGTCCGTGGTGTTTGTTCCCCTCGCCCTTACCTTGGCGATCGCGATCGCGACGCCGCTCTCGGCCGCCTACCTCGCCCTCCGCCGGGACTGACCCCCTTCCTCGGATCCGGTCCCTACTCCGCCCGGACCAAGGGACGAGGGAGCGGACCCCGGGCGGTCTAGTCCGGCAGGTTATCCAACGCCATTCCCTCCGCATCCCCATGCCGGCGGAGGCGACCGGGGAGATCCGCTGCCAGATCTGCGGCGTGGTCCTCTCGAACGCGATCGAGCTCGAGGAGCATATGGAAGTCCACGCCGAGCAGCGCGCCGAAGGCGAGCCGTACCAGACGTGGCACGTGTGTGCCTTCTGTGGTCAGAAGTTCGCGACCCCGGAAGAGCTCCGGACCCACCATCGGACGGCCCACTCGAAGTAGGCCGGCTCCCGTAGGGAACCGGCGGCGCCCGACCGGTTACATCTTCTTCTCGAAGTCGAGGATCGTCGCGAAGATCGACGTGTACAGGTGGTTCGCACCGGCCTCGAACTCGAGCTCCCAGACGTCCCGGACCGCCAGGATCTTGTGCCGGACCCGTCCGATCTCCCGGCCATCGGCGCCCATGATGCTGTACTTGCGCCGGATGATGTTCCCCTTCGTCGACATCACGGGAGCCCCGTTCGGGGCGAGCCACGACGCCTTCAGACCGCCGATGAGGCTCCGCTTCATGTCGATCGCGCCGAAGCTTCCGCCGGTCATCGCATCGACGACGTCGAACCGGCTCTTGTTGCCGCCCGACCCCTTCTTGATCAACATCGCCACCTGCTGGGAGGCGTCTTTGACCGTGTAGGTGTACTCCATGCTCCGCGCGGCGAACCGGCCGAGGTAGTCCCCGGCGATCGCCCCAACGGCGGCCCCGAGCACCTGGCCGGAGATGTTCTGGCCGGCGTCGAGCCCGATGTAGCAGAGCGGTTTCTGGGCCGCGTCCATCACCCAGTAGTTCTTGCCGAGCGAGAGGATTTGCATCTTCATCAGCAGCTTCGGCTGTCCCTGAAGCGCGTTCACGATGTTTTGCGCCGCGGGATTCATTCCGGCCATGCGGGGCGGTATTCGTCCCGGGGGATGCTCCTTTCGGAGCGGGTCCCGCGGATTACCGGCCGCCCGTCGGTCCGACCGGGGTCCTTCGGGCCTCGATGACGAGGTGGAGCGGAACCTCCCGGATCCCCTCCCGCTGCAGAGGCCCGGCATGGAACGCCTCGGTACCTTCGGGCTCCTCCATGGCGGTGACCGCGAGCCCGGCCGACCAGAGCTCGCGAACGTACCACGAGAGCGGGCGGTGGTAGGAGCGAGTGCGGAACTCGGGCCGTCCCGGGACCTGCCAAAGGGAGGTGGCCTCGAACGGATGCCGGTACCGCCCGACCCGGCGGCTGACCTTCGTCTCGTACTCCACCCGTTCCCAGAGCCACGACGAGGCGTCGGGCACATCGAAGCACGGGTGACAGAGGCTCGCGACGAACCGTCCCCCCGGCCGGAGGAGGCG
>JAKIVT010000075.1 GCA_022750415.1 Thermoplasmata archaeon | reverse complement strand
CGGGCAGAAGTAGGGGCCGCTGAAGATCTCTTGCAGGCCGAGGATCTGGACGCCGCGCTTGCCGGCCTCCTCGATGAGCGGCAGGTGCTTCTCGATCGAGGCGCTCTTGACCTTCTCGATCGACCAGGAAGGCTCGAAGGGGGTCGGCCTCGACCTCACCGAGTCCGTCCGCAAGGCGGTCCAGGTCGACGAGATCACCACGTACGGCCCCGAGCACCTCCCTGCCGGGCCGAACATCGACCAGGCCGACGCGCTCATCGTCGTCGAGGGCCGGAGCGATGTCCTGAACCTGCTGCGCTGCGGCATCAAGAACTGCATCGCGGTCGAAGGGACGAGCGTTCCCCAGACGGTGAAGGACCTCTCGCGCGGCAAGACGGTGACCGTGTTCACCGATGGGGACCGGGCGGGCGAACTGATCCTGCGCGAGATGCTCCAGACGATGGACATCGACTTCGTCGCCCGCGCGCCGCGCGGGAGCGAGGTCGAGGAGCTCACCCAGAAGCAACTCGTCAAGTGCCTGAGGAACAAGATCCCGATCAACCAGTTCCTCGAGATGAGCGGCTTCGAGTCGACCGGCGCAACGCGCCAGCCGATGGAGGAGCGCGGCGACGGCGGACGGGAGAACCGGGGCGACAACCGGGACAACCGCAACGAGCGCCGGGACGACCGCCCGCCTCGGCGGGACTCCGACAATGAGCGGCCCATGCCCCCTCCCCCGCCCCGGGACGCGCCCCCCATGCGGGCGCCACCCCCGCCGCCTCCGCCGCCGGCCGCGCTCTCCCCGGAGCTCCAGAAGTATTTCCAGATCCTCGGCGGGATCGAGAACACCTCGAAGAGCGTGTTCCTCGGACCCGACGATGCGGTCGTGGGAGAGGTCCCCGTGAAGGAGATGATCGACGCATTGGCCTCCCTCGGCCAGCCGGCGAAGACCGTCGTGTTCGACGGGGTCGTCAGCCAACGCCTTCTCGACGTCGCCCAGGAGAAGGGGATCGCCACCGTCGTGGCGAACCGCGTCGGAGCCGTCGGGAAAATCCCGGAAGGGATCCGGGTCGTCACCCGGATGGATTCCGGGGCGCCCCCCCCGTCGCGCTGAACCGTTTCGGGCGCCGGCTCGGCCGGCGCCTTCCCCCGACCTTTATCTTGGGTCCCAGCCTAATTCTGAGACAGACGTGACCGAACCCGCGAACCCGACGGGCACCGAGACGGCCCCCCGCCCGAGGATGACCCTCGATGAAATCCGCACGTCCAACGACATCCAGATTCCCTCCGACCCGCTCGCGCGGGTGATCGGTCAGGAAAAGGCCGTCGAACTGGCCCGGGTCGCCGCCTACCAGCACCGGCACCTCCTCCTCGTCGGCCCACCCGGCGTCGGGAAGTCGATGACCGCGCAGGCGCTCGCGCTCCATTTGGAGCGCCCGCGGACTGAGATCCGGATCGTCCACAACCCGGAGAACCCCGAGCGGCCCAGCGTCGAAGTCACCGGCCGCGAGGAGGTCTACCGCGAACGGGAGGCCCGCCGCACCATCGAGGGCGAGCTCATCCTTCCCACCGAGGCGCCTGCCTCAGTTGCCGAGCGACTCGGGTACCGGTGCCCCCGCTGCAGCTTCTACTCCCTCCCGACCGAGCGGTACTGCCCGAGTTGCGGAAACGTCAAACAGGTCGTGCCCGGGATGACCGCGGGAAGCGGCAACCCGTTCCGGGACCTTGTCGGCGGAATCCTCGAATTGACCGTCAGTCCCGGCGGCAACCCGATGGAGTCGGTCCGGACCACGCGGCTCCGGAACGGCGTTGAAGAGGTCGTCGCGTACGAGCGGGCCGGCGACAAGATCACGGTCCTCGACCAACGGGCGCTCGAGCACCGCCGGTCGCTCCAGAAGGAGAGTCCTCGCAAGGTCCTGGTCAAGATCGACCGGAATCCGTTCGTGATGGCGACCGGCGCGAGCGAAACGGAACTTCTCGGGGACGTCCGCCACGACCCGTACGGGGGTCATCCCCAGCTCGGCACCCAGCCCTACGAGCGGACCATCCCGGGGGCGATCCACGAAGCCCACGAAGGGGTCCTTTTCCTCGACGAGCTACCCCACCTGGGCAGCTTGCAGCGTCACATCCTGACGGCGATGCAGGAGAAGCGATTCCCGATCACCGGTAGAAACCCGCAGTCCGGCGGCGCTGCGGTACGGGTCGACAACGTTCCGTGCGACTTCATTCTCGTCGCGGCGTCCAACATCCAGGACCTCCACGGAATCCTCTCTCCACTCCGCTCGCGGATCGCGGGCGGCGGCTACGAGGTCCTCTTGGAAACGACGATGCCGGACACCGAGGCGAACCAGATGAAACTGGCCCAATTCACCGCGCAGGAGATCGCGACGGACGGTCGGCTCCGGCCGGCGACTCGGGAAGCCATCCTCGAATTGATCCAGGAGTCCCGTCGTCGGGCCGAGGCGTACGACGGCAGCCGCAACGCCCTGACCCTCCGACTCCGCGAGCTCGGCGGTCTCATCCGGACCGCTGGCGACCTCGCAACGGTCGCGGGGAGCGAGTACCTCGAAGCGGCGCACGTTCGTGAGGCGCTGCAACGCGCTCGTTCGATCGAAGAGCAAATCCGAGCCGCGTACGGGTCGCTCCAGGGCGCGATCCGGCAGGACGCGACAGAATCCCAGCGGCAGAGCATGGGCTACTACCACTGGAACGAGCACCCCGATTCGGGCAGCTTCCCGGGCGGCTACGGCTGACCCCGGCGATATCCGTCTCCCCGCCCGGCGGAAGGGATAAGAACGGGTCGCTGGTGGCCGCCCGCGCGGGCGCGTAGTCTAGTGGTTATGACGTCACCCTGACACGGTGAAGGTCGCCAGTTCGAATCTGGCCGCGCCCATGGACTCACACTCCGGTCGGGAGACCCCGGACCCCCTGCCCGCTGAGCCGTGCGTGTTTCCTGCACCCGGGCTTGCGATCACCTAGTCCCTCGTACGGGGGATCCGGAACTTCGCGGGCGCTCCGATAACGTAGGGAACACTTTCCAAGGGTCCGACATTCCGGACATCGATGGAGTACCGGTCGTACCAAGTCTACGTCGTACTGACGTACGCCATCTTTGGCGCCCTTTCGCTCGGAATCCTGTCCTCCGTAATCTCGGGCGAACCGAACCCCGACTACACCCCAGTCATCGGGCTCGGAATTTTCCTCTTCTTGGCCGGGGCAATCGGATTCTATGTTCGATTCTGGATCCTTCGAGACCAATTGGACCGCCACGACGGAAGTATCCCGCTGCCCGGGATTCTCGGAGCGTTCGGCGACATCGAGGACGACGACGAGGATCCGAATCTTCCCGTTTCGGCGCAGAAACTCGTGTCCGAGCTCTCACCCGATTCGGCTCGACCTCGGGTCGTGCGGTGCCCCCACTGCGGCACCGAAGAGCCGGGAGAGGGCTCCGAGTTTTGCCGGGCCTGTGGACTGAAACTTCTCGGCCATGGCCCGCCCTAGCGCAGGTTTCGGTCCCCCTCGTTCGCACCCACGCCTTCGTTGGCACTGCCAAGTGAGGCATAGTACCTCCGGACCGAATTGCCGGCCACACCCGGTTCTTCCAGAGCGACTCGCCCTACGCATCGGACGGATTTCGGGTGATTCCCGTCGGGCGTCGGCACTCTCCCTAGGCGACGGGAGGACGTCGCATCCGGAGCAGGAGGACAATGGCGAGCACCCCGACGGCCACACCCGCAATCGCCACAACCAGGGCGAGGTCCGCCACGGGCGGAATGGCAAGGGCCCGGGGGCCGGGCGTCGACGTCGAGGCGAAGAGGATGGTGGTGTTCGTCGTGGCACCGCCCATCACCGTGAGGCGGAAAGGCCCTGACGCGGCGACGAATCCGGGGGCAATCGCGTCAATCGTATAGTTCCCGTTCGCGAGTTCCAGGTTGATCTCGGTCGAGTTCGATGATCCCGAAGTCGTGTTGCTCCCAGGTCCCCCGGCTGCCGACACGCTCCAGCGACTCCCGACGGGCAGCCCGAGCTCGGTCAGTACGACCGTGAACTCGAACGGCTGGAAGCTGACGGCGATGGGGCCACCCAAGCCGGCGACGAGGATATTGCCGGACGATGGCCCGGCATAGTCTGGTATCACCGAGACGTAGTACACGTACGTCCCGTTCCAGAGCCAGAACGAAACTTCCGTCCCGTGGGTCGTCGCGACCCAAATCGGGCCCTGGTTGGGGGTGATTTCGACGGTAACTGTCCAGGAGGTGCCCGCCCGAAGTCCCTGCTCCTGGAAGGTCGCCGGGAAGAGGCGGTCCTCGTGGACCGCGAGAATCGGCTCGACACAGTACGTCTGCCCGGTGGCCATGGACATCTCGCAGGCAACATCCGTGAGATACAGCCACCCGGTCGCCGAGTCGAACGCTGCAGGCTCTCTTACGGACAAGTCCCCGATGTGGAATCCATCCGGCGCATAGTCACCACCCAGGTCGAGGATTGGGGTCTCGAACTGGTTCGTTGAAGAGTTCAGAGCCTGGACCTCGAACCCTCCGTCGTAGCCGACGTAGACGAGTCCGACGGTCGGTGCGGCGACGATTGATTCCGTCCGGTTCATCCCGTCCTGGATAACGGTGAACTGCCGAGTGACCGGGTCGATCGCGACGATGGAGAAATTCTGAGTGTACGTGACGTACAGCTCACCCTTCGCCGAGTCGTAGGTGAGGTCGTTGGCGACCAGCGCTGGGCCAACCGACGAGTTCACGACCGTGTCATTCCCCGGGTCGATGACCACTAGGGGTTGCGGCACCCCCGAGAGCCCGCCGAGATAGGCGCGACCGGTCTCAGGGTCGAACGCGATTGGCCCTGCCTCGTGTACCGAGAGCGGGGGTCCTGAGACGCTCTGGTTCGACCCATTGACGATCCAGACCTCGTTGTCCCCGGGATCGCTCACGACGACCCGGTCGGGGCTTGGGTCGACGGCAAGGGCGTCCGGGGGGGACGACCCGAGCGACAGGTTGGCGACGATTACGCTACCGGTCGCTGCCTGGACGATGGCAAGCCCATTCCCCATGGCCACGTAAACGCACCCGTTCGCCGGGTCGTAGACGATGGCTCTCGGTGTCCCGACGAGGGGGATGGGAGGCCCCGCGAGCTGCCGCGTCGAACCGTTGACTACCAGCACCGAATCGTTCCCGGGGTTCGACACGAACAGGAGACCGTTGTCCGGGTCGAATGCAACGGCAACCCCGTCGACCCCGATCTCGGGAGGGGGCGGAGCGGAGGCCCGAGTTTCCTGCCGCCCGTGGCCGTGGAAAAGAGAGGCGGAGTGTGCCGGGTCCGCTGCGGCCGATAGGCGTCCGGTCGACGGGAGGCCTGCGGAAGCGGATAGTAGGATGAGGGCGCCGAGTCCGAGGGCCAGCAGTCCGATCGGGAAAGACTGAGCCGATGGGAACTTTCGGGAGACCAAACTCGTTAACACGACACCCGAAGCTCGGTGAATCGGGTGATTAGGATTGTGGAACGCCGGCCCGCCGCTCTATTCGGAGGTCACGAGTCGACGGGGGGACGTCGAAACACGTCGCATTCCGGCGGAAATTCAATTGCCCGAGCGCACTGTCGGAGTTAGGGCACTGATTCATGGCCCTTCCACCGCCCTGCGGCGGCGGTGGGAAGGACTATGTGGGGGCGCGGCTACGCGGGCGCATGGCCATGAGTAAGCCGCCCGCGTCCACCATCTCGAGCCTGCGACCGTCCCAGTCCGCAACCATCGAGGCGACGGTCACGATGTTGGAAGCGATTCGTGAGATCGACACCCGCGACGGAACGAAGAAGAAAGTTCGGAACGGCAAGGTCAAGGACGCGACCGGCGAGATTGCCCTCGTCCTCTGGGGTTCCGAAGTGGAGATGGTCGTCGAAGGCGACAAGGTTCGCATCTCCGACGGCTGGGTCAAGGACTACCAGGGGAAGCCCCAAATCTCCCTGGGCCGCAGCGGAAAGCTCGAGAAGCTGTAAGCCACCCCCCTTCTTCGGCGTTCGGCGGCGGAATCGACCCGGGCGACCGGCTTAAGGCCGGAGCCCGGCGAGGAGCCCGTCGAACGCCCGTGCGACCGCGCCCATCTCGAACGTGGTCGATGCGCGTGCGCGCGAGGCAAGCCCCATCCGGTGGCGGAGCTCCGGGTCAGAGATGAGTCGCTGGATTGCGGCCGCGAGTGCCTCCGGATTTCCCGGAGGAACCAAGAGGCCGCTCACCCCGTTTTCGACGAGGTCGGAGAGGCCTCCCGTCGCGGAGGCGATGACCGGCACACCGCACGCCATCGCTTCGAGGGCGGCCATCCCGAATGGCTCCGTCAGGCTCGGCTGGACGTAGATGTCGGCGGAGCGATAGAGCCCCGGAAGCTCGGCGAGGTCCACCGACGAACGGTCGAGGAGCACGCTCTCCGAAAGGTTCCGGGCCGCCACGATCGCCCGGAGGCGTGCCTCCATCGGCCCCCGTCCGTGGAGCAAGGAGACCACATCGAGTGACTTGGACCGGAGGAGCGCAACGGCGTGGGCGAGGGTGTCCAGCCCCTTCGCGGGATGCCATCGTGCGACAGTCAGAAGGCGCACGTCGCGCCCTCGGTCCGGCCATAGGGCCTCGACCGACGGTCCACCCACGCGCGGTCCGGGGACAAACAGGTCCACGTCGGTGCACGAGGGAATGTAGTGCAGTCGGTCGACCGGGGCCCTCCGCTCCAGGAAGAACTGCTTCGATGCCTGGGAGTGGACGGTCAGGGCCGCGCTGTGCCGCCAGAGTCGTGGGAGGATGGACCGGTCGAGGGCCCGGACGGTCACCCGGACCAACCAAGGTCCATGGTCGGTGTATCGCTCGGAGGTCACGAGGTACGGGATGTGGCGGCGCCGCGCGGCGCCCGCGACGATCTGGGACATGGGAGGGTAGTCTTCCTGCAAGAGGAGAACTTCGGGGCGTTCGGAGAAGATCTGGGAGATGCGCGTAGGGACCGAAGCCTCGGAGTATCCAATCGCGAATGTCGATATCTCCCGGACCCGAAATTTCGTCGCGTGGGTTGGGTCGGGGGAAATGCCGGCACTCCACCCCCGGTCCTTCCGTGCCCCTTCGCGGCCCGAGGAGAATACAACGACGTCGTGCCCGAGCTCCGCGAGACCTTGGGCGAGCCACAACTCCGAGGAGGTGACCTGCGTCGGAAACGTCGGAACGACAATTCCGATGCGCACGGCCCCGGAACTCGTTCGGGGTATAGCCCTTCCCCGGGCGGCGGCGGCCCCCTCCATACCGAAGGACCTCGATCCCTCTCCCGTTCCGAGGGCGGAGTTGACCGGCCGGAGGGAACCGGCAGCGCTTTGGCTCCGAGCGTTGCTCCCCGGAGGCCCGACCATTTGGACGAGGTGGCGTTTCTGAAATCG
>JAKIVT010000074.1 GCA_022750415.1 Thermoplasmata archaeon | reverse complement strand
GATCTCCGCGACGGGAAATCCCCGGGCGACAAACCCGCTGTCCAACCCCTGCAAGAGTCCGGCGGCGACGCCCTGGATGCCGGTCGTCTCGGAGACTCGGACCCGCACGAGCGCAGGGGAGACGGGAGACCCCTCCCGGTTCACGGCCTCGAGCAACCGGCGGGCGCCGAGCCGCGCGACCGCGCTCGTCCCAGCACCGGACGGGCCGACCACCACGGCAACCCAGGGCGGGGGACCGGGCGGATACGGGTCCCCCAGTCGGCGAGAGAGTTCGGCGAGTTCGCCGGCGCGGCCGTTCAGGACCGGGGGGAGCCAATCGTTCGCGAGAACCGAGGGGTGCTGGGTAGCGTACACGAAACCAAGATTCCTTAGAAATATAAGAATCCTTAGGTTTTCACATTCCGCCGTCGGCAAACCCTAAACCCACGTGCCGTTCCGGACGCGTGATGGCCGCCGGGGAGCCCGCCACGCCGGACCTCAAGCTCGGGTCCCGGCTCGTCGCCGTCATCCTCGCGGGCGTCGGCGCCTACGCCGTCATTGCGCTCGTCGACCACTTCTTCCCGTTGCTCAATCCACTGGAACACCAGGCCCTCCAGGCCGGCGCCATCCTACTCGTCGGCTACTTCGCGGCCCGGCTCTTCGGCTCGGCGATTCGAACCTACCTGCAGTTCGTCGGGAACCTGACCCACGGGACCGCGGTCCGCTTCCTCGTCAACATTCTGGTGGCGATGATCGTCGTCGCTGCGCTCCTGCACGTCTTCAACGTGTCGCTCGGCAACCTCCTCCTGTCGAGCGCCTTCGCTGGGATCGTCATCGGACTCGCCGCCCAAACCGTCCTCGCGAACGTCTTCGCCGGGCTCCTCATCGTCCTCGCGACGCCGTTCCGGGTGGGGGACCGGATCGGGATCATCTCCGCGAACTACGGCGCGTTCGCCCCCTCCTATCCCCACGAGGTGACCTACCCCACGTACTCGGGAACGGTCCGGGCGATCGGGCTGTCCTACACGGACATGCGGCTCGACAACGGCCGGCTCGCGAAGATCCCGAACCAGGTGCTGCTCACGGCGCTCGTCCTGAACCTGAGCTATCCGTCCCCGCGCGGGTTCCGAATCCGCCTGACCCTCGACCAGAAGGTCCCGGTGACCCGGCTCGAGGAGGCGCTCGCCGAGTACGTGAAGCTCCACGCCCCGATCCCCGGCTACCCCGAGCCCCACGTAGAGGTCGCCGACGTCGGATCGACCACCTGGGACGGGGTGATCGTGCTCTGGTCGAACGAGGCGTCGGAAGAGCCGATCCGCGATGCGGTCCTGCGCCGGGTACTTCCCAAGCTCGCGGCGCCGTCGAAGTGACAGCGCTCGCGTTAAAACCCGCCTCGACTCGCTCGCTCCGGAGTCCCCCTCAATGGTGAAGGTCACGCTCATTCCGGGGGACGGGATTGGACCCGAGGTCACCAACGCGGCCCGACTGGTCGCCACGGCGACCGGGGTGGACATCGACTGGGAGGTCGTCGACGCCGGCGAGCGGGCGATCCAAGCCGGCGGTACTCCGCTCCCGGACTCGGTTCTCGATTCGATTCGTCGCAACCGCCTCGCCCTGAAGGGACCGATCACCACGCCCATCGGCGGCGGCTTCCGTTCCGTGAACGTCTCGCTCCGCCAGCAACTGGATCTCTACGCCTCGGTCCGGCCCGCCCGGGCCATTGCCGGGGAGGGGACCCGCTTTCCCGAGACCGACCTGATCGTCGTGCGCGAGGCGACCGAGGGGCTCTACTCCGGCGTGGAGCACTGGGTCGACCGGGACCACAGCGCCGCCGAGACGGTGAACGTGATCACTCGCAAGGCGTCGGACCGGATCGTCCGGTTCGCCTTCGAGCTCGCGAAGCGCGAGAAGCGGCGGAAGGTCACGGCCGTCCACAAGGCGAACATCATGAAAACGACCGGCGCGCTGTTCCAGACGGCGTTCCGGGAGATGGCCGCGAAGTATACCGACATCCCCGCGGAGGAGCGGCTCGTCGACAACATGGCGATGCAGCTGGTGAAGCGTCCGAGCGAGTACGACGTCATCGTCACCACGAACCTGTTCGGCGACATCCTCTCGGACCTCTGCGCGGGACTCGCCGGGGGGCTCGGGATCGCCCCTGGTGCGCTCTACGGAGAGTCGATCGCCGTGTTCGAGCCCGTCCACGGCTCGGCGCCGAAGTATGCCGGCCAGGACAAGGCGAACCCGGTTGCCGAGATCCTCTGCCTCGAGCTTCTCCTTCGTCACATGGGCAAGACCGAGGCCGCGGACCGGGTGTGGCGCGCGGTCTGGGAGACGATCGCGGAGAAGAAGGTCGTGACTTACGACCTAGCGCTCCCCGGCTACACCGACCGACCGGTGGCCCCTTCGGGCTGCCTCGCGATGGCGAAAGAGATCGCGCGAAAGGTCCCCCTCGTTGACCTCTCCCGTCCCATGCCGAAGGCCACTGCCGCCAAGGCCGCGGGTGCCCTCGACGCGAGCCTCGAGACTTAGCTCGGGAGAGCCTTCGCACCCTTCATCCCACCCGGCGGCGTCGCCCCCTTGTGCGGGCACCCCGTTCCCACACTTGGTCGGCCGTCGCGGTCGCGATCCTGGTTCTGGTGGCCCTCGTCCCCGCCGTTGGCCTTGCCCACCCGGGGCTTCCTCGGGCCGGGCTGCCTCACGGGGGAACACCCATCGCGACCCGCGAGTCCTCGAGCCCTGCGGGGCCGCCACGGAGCTTTGCCCCGCCGCTGCCTGGACCTGGGACAGTGAATTGGGCCCAGTACATGGGATCCCCCGAACACACGGCGGCGAACTCCTGGGAGCGAACGATCGCCCCCGGCAATGTCTCGAATCTCACGCAGGTGTGGAAGTACGCCGTGAACGGCAGCGTCAACAGCGCGCCGATCGTGGTGAATGGGACCGTCTACTTCGGCTCGTGGGCGGGATTCGAGTACGCCCTCCACGCCTCGAACGGGACCCTCGACTGGGCGAAATACCTCAACTCGTCGACCTACTGCTCGGTCGGGGGCATTGAGTCGACCCCGGCGTACTCGAACGGGAGCCTCTATCTCGGCGCCCCCAACGGGACGTGGGTCGCCCTGAACGCCTTCAACGGGTCGATCGAATGGTCGTACTTGGCCGGCTCCGACGCGAACGGGTACTACGACTGGGCGAGCGCGCTCGTGTTCGGCCACTCCCTGTACATCGGCACGGCGAGTTGCTTCGATTCCCCGCTGATCCCCGGCACGATCATCCAAGTGAACCTGACCGGGAACCACACCGCGAACCACACGTGGCATCCCCTCTCTGCCGGGAAGGTCGGGACGACGATGTGGACCACGAGTACCGCCGACCCCGCATCGAACACCGTCTGGGTCACGACGGGCAATGACGACGGGAACGCCCAGAAGTACGCCCAGTCTGTCGTCGCGCTCAACGCCAGCACGCTGGCCGTCCGTGGATTCTGGCAAGTCCCGAACGTGGTGGGGTTCGACTCCGACTTCGGGTCGACGGCCACGCTCGTCAACCCGGCCCATGGGCCACCCCTCATCGTTGCCACCAACAAGAACGGGGTCACGTACGCCTTCAACCGATCCAACGTCACTCTCGCAAACTGGTCCCCCATCTGGACGGTCAACACTGGCGGGGGCTTCTCCGGCGGGGCGTTCGACGGGACGACTCTCTATTGCGGCGGATTGGGTGGGACCCTCTACGCCGTCGACCCCTCGAACGGCTCGGTCGAATGGCACACCAACCTCGCAGGGGGGGCCATCTATGCCTCCCTTACGGAAGCGAACGGAGTCGTCTATGCCGGCGCGGGGTCGACCGAGTACGCGGTCGATGCCGCGAATGGAACGGTCCTGTGGAGCGTCTCACCGCCGGGGGCGAACATCGACGGGGAATCGGTCGTCGCCGACGGCCGACTGTACGTGCCGACGGGGGACTCCTCGGGAGGCGGTCACATCTACGCCTACGGCCTCCCGTTCGCCATCGGTGTGAACGCCACCGTTCCCAACGCCTCCTCCGCGCCGCACGTCGCCGAGTTCCGCGGGACCGCGACCGGCGGCATGACCCCGTACTCGTTCTCCTGGATGTTCGACGACGGCGGAAACGCCATGGGCCCGACCGTCAACCACTCGTTCGCGAATCCGGGCAACCACACGGGGGTGCTGACGGTGATCGACGCGAGCGGAGCCGCGCTCCAGACGAACGTGACGGTGCTCACGACGGGGACCACCGCGGTGCTCCAGACCGCCATCGGACCTTCCGGATTGTTTGGGGAAGCCCCCTACTCCATCTGGCTGAACGGGACGGAGGTCAACGGAAGCGGAGCCCCGTACGGCTGGGCGTGGAACTTCGGAGATGGCACCACGGGGGCCGGCGCTTCGGTCCAGCACACTTACACCGTCGGGGGAACTTTCCTGGTCTCGCTGAACCTCTCCGAGGCCAACGGCTCCAACGCCTCGGCGTCGGTCGTGGTCCACGTCCTTCCGTCGCTATCGGCGACCATCACGGCCTCCCCCCTCTCCGGCGCGCTGCCCGTTTTGACGGCGTTCTCCGCCCAACCCTCCGGTGGCGAGCCGCCGTACACAGTCGTCTGGTCGTTCGGCGATGGCTCGACGGGCGCCTCGGGAGGGTACGTGAACCACACCTACCAGGCGACAGGGAATTTCACCGCGAACGCGACCGTGACCGACGTTCTCGGATTCCAGGTCGTCCGTTCGGTCGTCATCGAGGCGACCTCGACCCCGCCCGGGAACAGCGGCACGCCGCTCGCGACCCATCCGTACTCCACCATCCTCGCGACATCGTGCAACCCCGACACCGCCCAGGTCGAGTTCTTTGCGAACGCCTCGGGGGGGGTGGCCCCCCTCAAGGAGACCTGGTCGTTCGGGGACGGCTCGGCGTCGGGAACGGGCGCGTCCGTGATCCACGTCTTCGCGGCCGGGTCGACCTACGATACCAGCGTGACCGTGACCGACTCGAACGGCTCGTCCGCGATCGGACTCGTGACGGTCACGGTCGCCCATGCCAACTGCACCGCTCCAGTGGCGACGACGACGAGCCTGCCCCTCACCGAGGTCGCCCTCGCACTCGTCGCTGGGCTCCTGCTGGTCATCGCGCTCGCGGCCTTCCTGCTGCGGCGCCGCAAGAATCCTTGAGCGGCCCTCTCGGCGGGGTCACTCGCCCAGGACCTTGACGATCACCCGTTTTCGACGACGCCCGTCGAACTCGGCGTAGAACACCTGTTCCCACGGCCCGAGGTCGAGGTCGCCCTTCGTCACCGGGACGATGACCTGGTGGCCGAGCAGGAGGTTCTTCAGATGGGCGTCGCCGTTCGTCTCCCCGGTCCGGTGGTGGGCGTAGTCGCCCGCCGGCGCGAGTCGCTCGGCCCACTGCTCGATGTCTGAGATCAAGCCGGGTTCGTTGTCATTCACGTAGACCGCCGCGGTGATGTGCATCGCGGAGACGAGGACCATCCCCTCCTGCACTCCGCTTCGTCGAACGACGTCGCGGACCTTGTCGGTGATCCGGACGAACGCGTGCTCGGTCTTGGTCTCGAACCAGAGGTATTCGGTGGCGGTCGGCATGCCGACGGGAACGCGCCTCTGGCGTCAAGTTTATCGGGCTCGCCCCGCCGTATTCATCGACGGAATGGCGGATCCCCGACCCGTCCGGATCGCCCGAAAGCCTTCGGAGTCGAAGCCCCGTCGAGGCTCGGATGACGATGGCGACCGCCGCTTCTGGGATTCGGAGGCCGGCGGAACTGGGACGTTCGAGCCGAACCGGGCCGGCACCGGTCGCGGCCTGCGTCTGTTCCTCGTCTTCGGTCTCGCGCTCCTGGTGATCTACGCCCTTTTCCTCGGCCTGACTGCGACGTCCCCCTCCCCCGGCGTCGCCTCCAATTGGTCGGTCTACGCGCTCTTGACCGTCCTGACGTTCGCGCTTGGTGCCATCGGTGCCGGCGTGACGCTGTTGCGTGCGCCGAGCGGCGTCGCGTTCGCGCCGGATTCTATCATCGTCTCGGAGCGGTTGGGTCGGCGGAGGCATTGGCCCCGTCCCCCGCAGCTCCGCCTGCACGTCCTCCAGCGGTACCCCGGCGGCCTATTCGGTGGGGAGGCGACCGAGCTGATCGAGCTCTCCGACGGAAAGGGGCACCGCGCGTCGTACTTGGTGGGTCGAGGATTCTTCGACCGTCTCGAGCCGCCCGACTAGGGCGGCCGTCTCACTCGAGCAGGTCTTCGAGCTCGCTCGCGACGAGCGTGAGCAGTTGGTCGAGCGACCGGTTCTTGAGTTCGGTGATCTGGCCCGCGTCGGTCTCCAGGCGGGCCGTGAACTCCTCGCCGTCGCGGAGGAACGAGAGGGACAGGAGGTGGCGGCGACCGTCGCCGCGCAGCGGAATGTTCGCGGAGGCGGCCGGGGCGTCCGCGGCTTTCTTGCTTCCGGACTTCGCCGGGGGTTTCGGGGGCGCCTTGGCCGCGGGCTTCGCGGCGACCTTTGGCGCCGGCTTGGCCGGGGATTTGGGAGCGGCTTTCTTCGGCGGCGGAGACGCCTTCTTCTTGGGGGCCGGCCGGGGCTTCGGCTTCGCCTTGCCTTTCGCGGCGTGGGAGCGGGTGGGCTTGGACTTCGACCCCAACGGAGAAGACCTCTGGGGGGGCGCCACCGACCCCCCCTATTTATTGGTATGGCACGCCGACGACGGCGGCGCGGTCCCAACTCCTCCGGCGCGAAGATAATCTGGCCGGCGACGGTCCGACGAGCCTGAGGACCCCGAGAGCGGCCCTCGGCACTGCATGGAGCGTTCGGACCTCGCGTGGTTGGGTTCCGGAATCCTCCTCGTCCTTTTTGTCGCCCTCGACCCGCTCCTCACCTTCCCGGTCTTCGGGAGCGACACGGGGGAGTACTACAACCTCACGAGCGCGCTCCTGAGCTCCGGCCATCTCCCGCAGGGCGCCGCGTACGCGGGGTGGGGATTCGCTTACTCCGAGTTCCCCGGATTGTTCGAGGTGTCCGCCGCGACCGCCGGCGGCGCGGGGATTCCGGTGTTGACGGCGCTCCAGCTGGTCGGTCCTCTAATCGCGGCCTTCGCGATCGTTCCCCTGTTCCTGCTCTTTCGGCGGCTCGTGCCCAACGACACGGTCGCGATCCTCGGTGCGGTCCTCGGATCGCTCTTCATGCCGCGGATCTACTCGGTCGCCCACCCCGCTCCGCTCGCGCTCGGGGAAGCGCTCGTGATTGCCTCGCTCTGGATGTTGGTCGAGAGTCGACGGGACGTTCGCTGGTACCTGCCCCTCACGCTGACCGCGGGGGCGCTCGTCATCACCCATCACCTCTCGAGCTACTTTTTCGTCGTCTCGGCGGTGGGCCTGATCGTCCTCACGGAGCTCGTGTGGCCGCGGCGGTGGAGCGTACGGTTCCCGACCCGGGAGCTCGTCTTCCTGGCGGCGTTCCTCGCGGGAACCCTGGTGTACTGGTTCGACTACT
>JAKIVT010000073.1 GCA_022750415.1 Thermoplasmata archaeon | reverse complement strand
CGGGGTCGGTGCGCTCCTCTGGCCGATCGACCATCCGTTCGTCCTAGCCCGGACGGTGGAGGCTTTGGTCTCGCGCGCCCGGTCCGACGCCATGGCGCTCTGGGTCGTTCCGACGTTCGAGGGGCGGGGCGGCCACCCCATCGTCCTCCAACCTCCGACCTTCGCCGCCATCTCCGGGCTCGGCCGGGACACGCCGCTCCGGAACCTGCTGGCAGAATTCGGACCTCAAGTAGTTCGCGTCCCGGTCTCGGACCCCGGGGTCACGGAGAACGTGGACACGCCGGAATCGTACCGGGCGGCGCTCGAGCGGTACCGCCGGGAGGTGCCAGACCCTTCATGGACCGGCGGCTGACGAAGGAGGCGCTGCGGTTGATGGAACACCATCAATCGTTTGTGCGCGCCACCGTGGTACGGACCGTGGGCTCGGTCCCCGGCAAACTTGGGGCATCGATGCTGATGCGCGAGGACGGGACCACCGTGGGAACGGTCGGCGGAGCGGCGCTCGAGGAACGCGTGAAGGCGCTCGCCAGGACCGCGCTCGAGACCCACGAGGGAGGGCTCCACCACTACGACCTCCGCAACTGGCAAGAAGGTGGGCTCCCCAGTCTCTGCGGAGGGGAGGTCGACATCGCCGTGGAATACGTCGCATCCCGCCCGCGGGTCCTCCTCTGGGGAGGCGGTCACGTCGCCGAGGCGGTCGGCCGCCTCCTTCCCACGCTCGAGTACGATTTCGCGGTCGCGGACGACCGGGCCGAGTGGGTGGGCGTCGACCGATTCCCCGGAGCCGACCGGCGCGAGGTGGTCGAGGCCCGGGTTCTGTTCGAGAAGGTCGACCCCGCACCGTACACCCACCTCTACATCCTCGGATACGACGCCGGGAAGGACACGGACGTCCTCGAGCTCGCGTGTCGGGCGTTCCCCGGTCGGGTCGGATTGATCGCGAGCAGCTCGAAGCGGGCGCATGTCTTCGCCGAGCTCCGGCGTCGCGGCGTCCCGGAGGAGGCGATCGCCCGGGTCCGTTCCCCCGTCGGTATCGCGATCGGGGCGGAATCCCCCGCCGAGATTGCCGTTAGCATTCTCGCCGAGATCGTGCGAGACGTCCACGAGGGGCCGAGGCATATGAACCCCCACGGCTCCCCGCCGGGCAATGGATAGCCCGATGTCCGGTCGAGCGTCCATTCGACTCACGATCAACGGCACCGCCATGGAGCTCGGCTGCCCCCCCGAACGAATCCTGCTCGACCTCCTCCGGGAGGACCTCAATCTCACCGGGACCAAGCGGGGCTGCGACCTCGGCACGTGCGGGTGCTGCACCGTTTTGCTGGACGGTCGTCCCGTCCTCAGTTGCCTGACCCTCGCGCGTCTCGCGATCGGTCACGACGTCACGACCATCGAGGGAGTGACGCCGGCCACCGGCCTGTCCCCCCTCCAAAAGGCGTTCGTGGAACACGGCGCGACGCAGTGCGGGTTCTGCACGCCCGGGTTCATCATGACCGGAACCGCCCTCCTCCGCGACCATCCCGACGCCTCTCGGGAGGAGATCGAGCGGGCGATCTCCGGCAACCTCTGCCGGTGCACGGGGTATCTGAAGATCGTCGAAGCGATCCAGGCCGTCGGTAAGGAGACCCCCTAGGATGGCCGCTCCCGAGGCCCCACCGACCTACCGATTGATCGGAACCCGGATTCCGTACATCGAGGGACCGCTGAAGGTCACGGGTCGGGCGGAGTACACCGACGACATCAAGCGACCCGGGCAACTCATCGCGCGACTCCTTCGGAGCCCGTGGCCCCACGCCCGGATCCGGTCGATCGATGTGTCGGCCGCGCGGGCGATGCCCGGCGTGGCGGCGGTCCTGACCGGGGAGAAGTACCCCACGCCCTTCGGCGTCCTCCCCATCACCCACGACGAGACCGCGATCGCGGTCGGCAAGGTCCGGTACATCGGCGACATCGTCGCCGCCGTCGCGGCGGTCGACGAGGCGACCGCGGACCGGGCGCTCCAGGCGATCCGGGTCGACGTGGAGGTCCTCCCGGAATACACCGACCCGAAGACCGGCGTCGAGAAGGTCGCCGAACCGATCCATGCGCGCGGCCTCAACGGGACCAACATCCAAAAGGAGGTCGTTCAGCACTTCGGCGACGTCGACGCGGCGTTCGCGCAGGCGCACGCCTCCGTGCGGGTGCGCGGGTCGTACGCCGGCGTGACGCACGCGTTCACCGAACCGATGGCCACCATCGCCGAGGCGACCCCGGACGGACGGTTGACCGTCTGGAGCGCGACGCAGGTTCCGCACTACCTGCATCGGGCGCTGAGCGAAGTGCTCGGAATCCCGATGCATCGGATTCGGGTCATCAAGCCCGAGGTCGGCGGAGGTTTCGGAGGAAAGTCCGACCCGCTCCCGCACGAGATCGCGTGTGCCGCCCTCTCGCTCGAGACCGGCCGACCCGTGAAGATCCTGTTCGACCGGGAAGACGTCTTCGTCACGAACCACGGCCGGCACCCGACCCAAAACGACGTCCGGATCGCCGTCGACGCCGGGGGCAAGATCCTCGCCTACGACATCGAGGCGCTGATTGACGGGGGCGCCTGGAGCTCGTTCGGCACGGTCACGACGTACTACAATGGAGTACTCTCCATGGGACCGTACCGGGTCCCGAACTTCCGGTACCGGGGCCGGCGGGTCTACACGACGAAGCCGCCGAGCGGCGCGATGCGGGCCCACGGCGGCACGAACATCCGCTACTCGATCGAGCTCGGCCTCGACGAATTGGCCGAGCAGCTCCACCTCGACCCGTTCGACCTACGGGAGCGGAACGCGTTGCCGCCGCATTCCACGACCGTCAACCAGTTCCGGATCACGTCCACCTCGTTCGTGAAGTGCCTGAAGGCGGCGCGCGAGCGGAGCGGTTGGGACGACAAGTTCCGGAAGCTGCCGTACGGCCGGGGCGTCGGGCTCGGCTGCGGATTCTACATCTCCGGCTCGAACTCCCCGATTCACTTCACGCCGAAGATGCCCCAGTGCACCGTCCACCTCAAGGCCGACATGGACGGCGGGATCGCCGTCCACTGCATGCAGGCGGACATCGGCCAGGGCTCGAACACGCTGCTCGCGGTCATCGTCGCCGAGGTGGTTGGCGTCGACCTCGACCGGGTCCACGTGGTCCGCGTCGACTCCGACGTCTCGCCGGTCGACATCGGGAGCTACTCGAGCCGGGTGACGTTCATGATGGGCAACGCGGCGCGGCGCGCTGGCGAGTCGCTGCGCGACCAGCTCCTGGCCGCGGCCGCCCGGGTCACGGGATACCCGCCGGAGAAGTTGGTCGTGGGCCACGAGAAGATCGAGGTTCGCCACCGGCCGGACATCTCGATCTCGTACATCGACGCCCTGCACGCGGCGATGGAACGCTCGGGGGCGCTCCTCGCGAGCGGGGCCTACACGTCGCCCCCGATGGGAGGAGACTTCAAGGGAGCGCGGGCCGGGACCGCGCCGGCGTACTCGTTCGCGGCGTACGTCGCCGAGGTCGATGTCGACGTCGAAACCGGGATCTACAAAGTCGAGAAGGTCTGGGCGGCGTTCGACTGTGGCCGGGCGCTGAACCGACTCGCCGTCGAAGGGCAGATCGAGGGGTCGATCCACATGGGCCTCGGTCAACTGATGGGCGAGACGATGAACTACCGCGGTTCGCGGCTGATGAATCCCTCCCTGCTCGAGTACAAGATCCCGACTCCGCAGCAGATGCCGCAGGTCGAGTGCCTCCTGGTCGGAGACGACGACCCGGAGGGACCGTTCGGCGGCAAGGAGGCCGGAGAAGGGCCGCTGATCGCGACGCTCCCCGCTGCGGGGAACGCGTTGTACGACGCGGTCGGCGTCCGGTTCCACGAACTTCCGATCACGCCCGAGAAGGTCGTCCGCGGTATCGAGCTTCGCCAGCAGTCCGGGAAGTCCTGGAAAGGGGTGAGCTAGTGCACCTCGACCCCTTCGAGCTCCACCGACCGACCAGCGTGGAGGAGACGGTCGCGCTCGCCGGGCGGCTCGCCCCGAAGTTCGACTACCTGGCCGGCGGCACCGACCTACTGCCGAACTACAAGATGCGTCTCAACACGCGGCCGAACCTCATCGCGCTCGAGGACGTCTCGGAGCTCCGGGGGGTCTCGCTCGACCGGGTCGGCGCGATGACCCGGCTCGCCGACCTCGAGGCCCACGGTGGATTCCGCTCGGCGTACCCCGGCGTCCTGGAGGCGGTCGTTGAGGTCGCAACGCCGCTCGTCCGGGCGAGCGGAACGCTCGGGGGGAACCTCCTCGTCGAAACCCGGTGTTTCTTTTTCAACCAGAGCTTTCCGTGGCGAGAAAGCCTCGGCTTCTGCCTGAAGGCCGACGGGGACCGGTGCCACGTCGTCCCGCAGAAGGAGAAGTGCTACGCCACGTTTTCCGGTGACCTCGCCCCGAGCCTCTCCGTGCTCGACGCCGAGGTCGAGGTCGCGGGACCCGATGGCCGACGGCGCGTGCCAGTGACCACGATGTACGACGCGGCGGGGGACGGGATCCAACGGCACCACCTGAAGCCGGGCGAATTGCTCGTCGCGGTCCACTTCCCTCCGGCAGCGCGAACGCTCCGCGCGACGTACCGCAAGTTGCGGGTCCGCCCGTCGTTCGATTTTCCGGAGCTTGGCGTGGCCGCCGCCGCCCGGCTCACCGCGGACGGGACCATCGACCACCTGGCCCTCTCGGTCGGAGGAACCGAGACGTTCCCCAAGCGGTTCGATGAGCTCACGGGTCCGCTCGTCGGTTCGCGCCCGACCCTCCCGAGGGTCCGCGAGCTCGCCGCCGAAGTGCAGAAGCGAGTCCGGCCCGTCCACAACACGTTCCTCGCCGCCGACTACCGCAAGAAGATGACCGGAGTGTTCGTGCGCCGCGCGGTCGGACAGGTCCTCGGAATCGGGGAGGGACGACCGTGAGCCGGGAGCCGACGTTCGAGCTCGTCGACATCGACCGGCTGAAAGTTCACGAGCGGATCCGGCCGGACCACCTCGCCTCGCTGCTCGCCGACATGCGTCGCGACGGATTCGTCGCCGACCCGATCTGGGTGGCCCGTGGATCCTACGTCGTGCTGAACGGACACCATCGATTGGCGGCCCTTCGGGAGCTCGGGGCCCGGAAGGTCCCGGCGTGGATGGTCGACTACGATTCGGAATCGGTCCTCCTCGACCGTTGGACGCCCGGCCCACCGCTGTCGAAACAGGAGGTGGAGGCCCGGGCCTCGGCCGGCCAGCCGTTCCCACCGAAGACGACGAAGCACACGGTGGCCGTGCCGCTTCCGGAGCACCGGACCTTGCTCTCCGACTTGGGGGTCCTCCCGCAGGGAGGTCCCGAGGCGCGCGGCCGTCACGCCCGCGGGCCGGCGTCGAGCTCCGAAGGTTCGTAGGGTAACCGCCAACGCCCATCGGCAAACCGCTCGATCGCATCGAGGAGCAGTCGGCGCTCGAGCGCCTGCGTCCGAATTTGCAAGGTCTCCGGAGTCTCGCCATCGTTCACCGGAAACCGCTCCTGGAGGAGCCGGGGGCCGGCGTCGACTTCGGCCGTCACCAGGTGGACCGTGGCGCCGCTCTCCCGGTCCCCTCCGGCGAGCACGGACTCGTACACCCTCCGCCCGTAGAGACCCGGTCCCCCGTGCCGCGGCAGGAGGGACGGATGGACGTTCACGACTCGGCCGCGCCATCCGGACAACCACGACGCCGGCAGGATCGAGCGAAGCCCGGCGAGGACCACCAAGTCGATCCGGTCGCGGTGGACCGCCGTCGACAACCGGCCGGCGGTTCCGACCCCGTCGGACGCGCCGAATTGCACGACGGCGGTCGGGATCCTGTGGCGGGCCGCCACTGCCAGCGCCCGGGCGCCCTCCCGGTCGGAGACGACGAGGTCGATCCGGGCCCGGTGCGGATGCTCCGCCAAGGCCGTCGCGAGCGCGTCGAGGGTGGTCCCCTCACCGGAGACCATGACCGCGATCCGGAGCGGTCGCCGCATGGCCTGTCCGGCTCAGAAGACCGTCGCCGAGGTGAACTGGAACTTCTTGATCACGAGCGCCGGCGCCGTGACGCAGCTGAGCCCGTGTTCGTCGGCGTACCGGCGACGCTCCCGACTCCACCCTTCCAGATCGTGGAGGGCCTCGACCACGCTGTGCGTAAACCGAAGATTCCGAACCGGCTCGGCGACCTCTCCGTTCCGGATCCGGTACGTTCCGTCCCGGGTCATGCCGGTGATCACGCCGCGGGAAGGGTGCACGACCCGGACGTAGTGGAATCGGGTGATGAGGAGCCCATCGCGCACGACGGAGGGGAGCTCCGATTCGGGGACGTCGCCGGCGCCGAAGACGAGGGAGGTGTGCACCGGACCCCACTCTCCAAACGGGGACTCCGGCGGCAGGGCATGCCCGGTGAGCTTCGTGCCGAGGTGGCCGGCGGTGACGAGGTCGGTCGCGGGCCCCCCGACGACCCCCTCGTCGATCAGGGATGTCCGGCGCTTCGCCGTCCCTTCCTCGTCGAACCCGGCGGGAAGGGCCTCCACGGACCGGCCGTCGTCCACGAGGGAGACGGCCTTGGGGAAGGCGCGGCGCCCCCGGCGCGACTTGAGACAGCTCCACCCCTCTTCCTCCCCGTGCCCGGAGAAGCCGAGGTGGCCGAGGAATCCGATGAGCTCGGCGGCGGCGGCCCCCGAGAGGAGTACGCGATACGTGCCCGGCTTCGCGGACCGGAGCGTCCCCGAGGGCATCCGGGCGAGCGCCTCGCGGCCGAGGCGTGCGGTGTCGAGCTGTCGGGCGTCCCAGTGCGCCTCCTCGGCCCAACCCGAGACGGGCGGGTCCCGGCCCGGTTCCTCGGCGAGCACGGAGCTTTCCGAGGAGGTCCGAGTCTCGCTCACGGAGCGGCCCGAAGTGTTGGCGACCGCGAGCGTTTGCGTCCCGACGTGAACGGCGCCGGAGACGCGACGACCGAGGTCCGTCGCGCCCGCGGCGTCGAGGGCGCGCGCCGCCATCCGGCCGACCTCCTCGGGGCGCATCCGCGCCGTCGCGTCGGAGAACTTCGCCGCCACGACACGCCCACCGGCCGGAAACGGTCCGACCCGATGGTCGACGGGAGCGATCGAGGCGAGGGCGACCGCTTCCCGGACGAGCCGCGCGAGGCCCTCGGGGGTCGTATCGGTGGTCGTGGCCGTCGCGATCCGGTGGTCCCGGACCGCGCGGAGCGACGCCGAGCGGCTCCGCTCGACGTGCGGCTGGTGGACCTGTCCGTTGGCGAATCGCATGGTCGTCCAGGACTCGTCGTGGATCCGGACATCGCCCGTCACGCCGTCGGGGAGCTGGGACAGGACTCGGCTCGCCACCCGCTCGAGCTTCGCGCCGGCGTCGGTCACGTTACCCTCCCCAGGTGCGGACCTTGCGGAACCGGGCCGCGGGGGCGCCGTGGCCGACCCGGGCCGCCTGGGCGGGCTGGCCCTTCCCGCAATTCGGGATCCCCCACAAGTGCCAGGTCGAAGAATCGCCGACCGCGTCCATGGAGGCCCAGAACTCGGGGGTCATTCCCGCGTACATCGGGTTCCGGACGAGTGGGCCGAGCTCCCCTTTGACAATCCG
>JAKIVT010000072.1 GCA_022750415.1 Thermoplasmata archaeon | reverse complement strand
TCCTGGATGATCTGACGGGCCGTAGAGCGGTCGGCCTCGTCGGCCGGCCCTCGAGCCCGGGGTGCGGGCGCCGAGAAATCCGTTCCTTTTAAGCGCTTCGTAGAGCGTTATCGACGAGCCCGGTCCACCGCCGCTCGACGGGCGGGGCGGGGCCGCCCGGTCGTCGGTGGCGCCGATTTTCCGGTTTCCATTTCGGGACGGACCCCCGTGGAGGGGGACGGGAGATTAACCCAGCGCGGATGGGGCGCGACGTGGCACGCCCGCTCGAGGTCTCGGTCGTGGTACCGACCCTGAACGAGCGCGAGGCCATCGGGCTCCTCGCGCCCCGGCTCGCCGCGGCGCTCGCCCGCTACGAGTACGAGGTCGTCGTCGTCGACGATTCGTCGACCGATGGGACCGCCGAGGAGGTGCAGCGGATCGCCGCCCACCACCCGTGGCGGCTCTACGTTCGAAAGGGAGAACGGGGTCTCGCGAGCGCGGTGCTCCTCGGGATGCAGATCGCGAGCGGGACCGTCATCGTCGGGATCGACGCCGACGGCAGCCACCCACCGGAGATTCTCCCTTCGCTGATCCAGCCGATCCTGGCGGGGAGCGCCGAAATGACGATCGCGAGCCGGCACGTCCCGGGCGGAGCGTCGCCCGGCCTCATCGGAAGCCGTCGGATGCTCTCGTGGGGAGGCGCGCTCCTCGCCCGCCCCCTGACTCCCGTGAAGGACCCGATGAGCGGCTTCTTCGCGGTCCGACGAGACGTCTTGGTCCGAGGAAACCTGACGCCCGTCGGGTACAAGATCGTCCTCGAAGTCCTCGTGAAGTGTCGGCCGTCCCCGGCGGTCGAGGTCCCGTTCGTCTTCGCCCCCCGGAGCGCGGGACTGAGCAAGCTCGGCTCCGGCGAGGTCGGCCGGTACCTCCGGCATGTTGGGCGGCTTTACGCCTGGACACTCACCGGACGGCGGCGGGCCTCGACCACCCGGTAGCCGCTCCCGCGCGCGAGAACCTCGACGCTCTTCGCCCAGTGCTCGGCGAGCCACCGCTGGTAGAACAGGATCCCTTGGCTCCCCTTGCCCACGACGAGCAGTCGGCCGTCGTCGGAGAGATGGTCGGGGGCCTCGGCGAGCATCCGGAGGACGAGCTCGCGTCCGGCGTGGAACGGGGGATTGGTCGCGATGACGTCGAACTTCTGGTCGGGGACCGGCGCGAACAACGAGCCCGGGAGCACTTCGGCGTTCGTGACGCCGTTCCGAAGGACATTCCGTCGAGCGAGCCCGATCGCCCGGCGGTTTACGTCGGTCAGGGTGGTCCGCCCCAGCGGGGCCGCCTTCGCCGCGGCGATCCCGACCGGTCCCCATCCGCAGCCGAGGTCGAGGACCCGGTCGGTGGGTCGGACGGCAAGGGACTCGATCAGGAGCGCCGTGCCAGGGTCGAGGCCGGACGAGCCGAACACGCCCCGGTCGACCTCGAAGACGAGGACCGAGCCCTGGAAGAGGAATCGGAGCTGGCGACGGGAGGACGGCGAGCGTGGCCGCTCGGTGAAGTAGTGGTCCGGTGCGCTCCCCTCGTTCGAGGCCATTGGCCTACCCGCGTCGTCCGAACAGGCTTCCTTTGGCACGTGACGTCGGGCTGGCCCCCGTTCCGAGCGCCTCCTTCAGGAGGTCCCGCTGATGCGGGGCGAGGTGCTTCGGGACCTCGACGTGGACGAGGACGATCACGTCCCCGCGACTGCCGCCGCGGAACACCGGGAACCCCTCGCCGCGCAGGCGAAACTGGGCCTCGGGCTGCGTGCCGGCCGGGACCTTCAGCATCGCCTCTCCCGTCACGGTAGGCACCCGGACCTCGCCGCCAAACAGGGCGATGGGGAGCGGAACGGTCGTCTCGGTGTACCCGTCGCGGCCCTCGCGCCGGAGCCGGGTGTCGGGCTCGAAGAGCACCTGCACGTAGAGGTCTCCGGCCTTGCCCCCCGCCGCCGCCGCTCCCCCTTGGCCCGAGAGTCGAAGGACCGATCCGTCCTCCATTCCAGGGGGAACCGAGACCTGAAGGTGGCGCGTGTGCCGGAGCGTCCCCACGCCCTCGCAGACCGGGCACAGGATCTTGATCCGCTTCCCCAATCCGTGGCACGTAGGACATTCGGAGATCGTGATCATCTGGCTGTAGCCACGGGTGGTCGCCCGGCGGATCTGACCGCGTCCCTCGCACTGCGGGCACGTCTCGAGCTCGTTCCCGTCCTTGGCACCCGTCCCTTGGCACGCCTCGCATCGGTCCGTGGTCGGTACGTCCAGGGTCGGCTCGGCGCCGGTCACGGCGGCGGCGAGCGGCAAGCGGATCGACACCTCCACATCGCTCCCGCGGAACGAGGCAGCCCCTCGCCCCCCACGGCCGGTGGCGAACGGGTCGGCGACGAATCCCTGACGGAGGAGTTGCTCGAGGAGGCCGGAGTTGCCGAGGAGGTCCTCGAGGTCGGAGGCGTGGGTGAAGTTCTGCCAGCTGAAGCCGCCCGGCCCGAAGTCGCTCTCGACGCCGCCGAACCCGAGCTGGTCGTATCGGCGACGTTTCTCCGTGTCGACCAGCACCTCGTACGCCTCGCTGAGGTCCTTGAACTTCTCCTCGGCGGCCTTGACATCGGTCCGGTTGACGTCGGGGTGGTGCTGGCGGGCGAGCCGGCGGTACGCGGTCTTCACCTCGTCCGTCGTCGCCGTCCGAGGGACGCCGAGCACCTCGTAGTAGTCCCGCTTCGCCACTCTCGCTCCGAAAGTCCCCGTGGGGTCGCTCGGCACCTGCGGAGTCGCTATTTACCGCCTTTCCCGGCCCGGCGCGCCCGGGCGAGCACGACCCGGTCGCCGAGGAGGACGCCCAATCGTTCCGCCGCCGAACCGTCTCGCTCCGCGAGTTCGAGCAGCCCGAAGCTCGAACCGACGACGCCGATGCCGCGGGGCGTCAGGTCGGCGTACGTGCGCACTCGCCGGACCCGCCGCGCCCGTCCTCGACGGACGCGGAGTTGGAGCTCCCCGGTCTCCTCGGGGAGCAGCTCCACCGGGATGTTGGTAATCGCATTCCCAAAGATGTCGACGTAGACGACCTCGCCCGCGACGCCGTCCGGGCGTCGCTTCGGTTCGGGCCATCGCAGGACCTTCCAGCCCGTCGGTGAGCCCAACTCGGAGAGCGCTCGACCGCTCGCCAGCGCGGCGGCCGCGGGCGCGAAGACGTCCCGTCCCTCGAAGGTCGCACTGGTGACTCCGTCCGGCGAAAGCCGGTCGGGGTCCAATCTCACCGCGCGACCACCTCCGAGCGCCTCGGCCGCGAGGGAGAGAACCCCGTTGTCCGGTCCCACGAGTCGAGTTCCGTCCGGGCAGCGAATGGCAATCGCGGCGCGGGCCCCGCCCACGCCGGGATCGACGATGGCGACGTGGATCGTCCCGGCCGGAAATCGAGGGACGACGTGCCGGAGAACGAACGCGGCCTCGCGCACTCCCTGAGGCCGAATGTCGTGGGCGACGTCGACGATGCGGAGGTCCGGGGCCCGTCGAAGAAGGACGGCCTTGACCTGCGCCGCGTACGCCCAGCCGATGTCCGTCGTCAGGGTGACGAGCGGGGTTCGCCGCATCGGCGGCTCGGCCGTGGGAGCCGGAGCCCTACGACTTCATGATCGCGACGAGGAAGATCGCGATTGCGGCGAGGGCGCCGACCGCCGCGGCGACGATCACGAGGACCGTCTGCTCGAGGAGGCCCGTCAGCGCGAGGCTGCCGGAGCTGTGCGCGACGTGGTACCAGTAGCCGGCGGCGAGGCCGACCACGATGCCCACGACGAGCAGGACGACGCCGATGGTGCGGCTCTTGCCGCTCCCGAAGTAGGCCGTGAACAATCCAGCAAGGATCAGAAACAGTCCGAAGACCAGCAGGAGGATCGTCGCGAACTGGGTCACTCCGACGCTCAATCCCTCGTCCAATAGTACGTTGATCATGGTGGTTCCGTTCCTCGTTCTAGAACTTGATGCCGGTGAGCGTCTTCGTGTCGATGACGCCCGGGACCGAGCGGATCTTGTCGACGACCAGCTGGCCCAAGGCGTTGAAGTCCTCCGCCTCGACCTTGGCAATCAGGTCGTACTCGCCGAACAGCGGGTGGAGCTCGACGATGCCCTTCACGCGCAGAAGCTCGGTGTACACTTCGTGCTCTTTCGCGGGAGCCGTGCTGATGAGTACGAAACCGATTGCCACGGGGAAATTCCTCGACGGTACGAGGGGCGCGACACCGGTGATGGCTATAAGCGTTTTCGGCGAGCGGCGCCGATTCTCCAGTCGAACGGCGAGGGAATAAACCCCGCTCCGGTCGAACCCCTCTCCGGCGCGTTCGATGGAGCATGCGGTACGCACCTGGCCCCACCGCATCCTCGCCCGGCCATGGCTCGCCGTCTTCGTTCCGATCAACGCCGCGACCTCCGGGTTTGGGGTCGTCTTCCCGCTCCTGATCCTCCTTTCCCTGCACGGCGCTTGGACGGACGTCGCCCTCGCCGCGACCCTGTTCAACGGGGCCGTCATCCTCGCCTCGGTCGGATGGGGCTGGGTCTCGGACCATTACCACTCTCGGCGGGTCCTGCTCGCCGTCAACTTCGGCGGATTCGGGCTGATCTACCTCGCCTTGGCCGAGGTCCACACGATCGCTCCGGTCTTTCTCCTGTACACGGCGGTCGGCGCGATCGCGCCGTCGGGCGCGAATGCCTCGAATCTCCTCATGCTGGAGAAATTCTCGTCGGCGGAGCGGCCCAGCGCCTTCGCCTCGTTCCAACTCATGAGCATGGTCGGCGCCGTCACTGGACTCCTGGTCGGGTACGTCTGGCTGGTGACCGGCCGACCGCTCGACCCCCTGCTCATCGTGCTCGCGGGTCTCGCGCTCCTGTCGGCGGCCGCGGTGCTGGCGAGCGTGAAGGATTCCGACCAGAGCGCTGCGTCGTCGAGCGTCGCTCGCCACCCGGAGAGTCTCGCCTCCCACCTCCGGCATTCGATCGGTCTCCGTCTGTTCGTGCCCCTATTCCCGGTCCGACCGACGCTGACGGCCGGGAGCGTTCGGCGGTTCACGACCTGGGTCCGGGCCGAGGTCCGCCACGAACTCCCCTTGATCTTCGCCGCGACCCTCCTGTTCAATCTCTCGTCGAACCTGTTCAACATCTCGTACACCCCGTACCTCGTGACGCTGGGAATTTCGGGGGCGTCGATCTTCCTCGTGAATCTCGCCAACAACGGGGCGCAGGCGATCGTCTACCCGACGAGCGGCGCGTTGGCGAGCGAGGTCGGAGCCGACCGGCTCGTGCAGCGCTCGACGTATCTCCGGAGCCTCGGGTACTTGGCCGTGGCCGGATTCACCTTCATTCCGCTCACCGTGGCCGTGGCGCTCTACGCGAACGTCGTGGCGTTCGCCGTCCTCGGGGCGGCGATCGCGTTCTACACGACCGCCTCCTCGTTGCTGCTGTTCCGCGCGCTCGAGGGGCGCGACGCCGGGCGATTGCTCGGATTCAACAGCGCGCTCGGGGGGATCGCCGCCGTCGCCGGCGCAGGGTTGTCCGGGCTCCTCTCGGTCTACGGGAGCTTCCGTCTCGTGTTCCTTGTCTCCGCCGGGGCCCTCCTCATCTCGCTCCCCCTCTGGTCCGCCGCGACACTCGCGTTCGCCCGTCGTCATGCGGCCCCTCCGCCCGAATCGCCGCCGGCCGACGGTCGGGGGAACCGGGTCGTTCGCGCGGCCGAAACCGATTAACCCCGCGGCGGGTCCCGCGACCCGGAGGAACGTTCGATGCCGGAGCCGCAGGATGTGCAGCGGGGGCTCGAGGACGTCGTCGCCCTCGAATCCCGGATCTGCTACATCGACGGCAAGGGCGGCCGGCTGATCTACGACGGGTACGACATCCGCGACTTAGCGGCCCACTCAACGTTCGAGGAGGTCGCCTACCTCCTCTGGTACGGCCAGCTCCCCACGACGAACCAGCTCGACGAGCTGCGGAAGCGGCTCGCGTCGTTGCGCGAGCTCCCCGCCCCCGTGCTCCGGATCCTCGCGGAGATGCCGAAGGAGGCGCTCCCGATGGATGTCCTTCGAACCGCGGTGAGTGCGCTCGCCGTCTTCGAGCCGGACGAGACGAAGCCCGGAGAGGCGTCGATCGGCGGGGCGCAGCGGCTTACCGCCGTCTTGCCAACGATCCTCGGCTCGTTCCACCGGCTACGGCAGGGGCTGTCCCCCCTCGTGCAACGGCCGGAACTCTCCCATGCCGCTTGGTTATTGCGCGCCATCCGCGGCACCGATGCGAACCAGCTCGAGGCGCGCGCCCTCGACGTCGCCCTCATTCTCCACGCCGACCACGAACTGAACGCCTCGACGTTCGCGGCCCGCGTCACCGCCTCGACGCTCTCCGACCTCTACTCCTCCGTGACCAGCGCGATCGGGACATTGAAGGGACCGCTCCACGGCGGGGCGAACGAGCGTGTGATGGAACTTCTCGAGGAGATTGGAACGCCGGACAGGGCCGAGGAGGTCGTCCGAGCGAAGCTGGCCCGCCACGAGCGGATCATGGGGTTCGGCCACCGGGTCTACAAGGTCGAGGACCCGCGGGCGACCATCCTCCGCGACTGGTCGAAGAAGGTCGGCGAGGCGAAGGGAAACCTCCGGTACTACGACCTGTTGCGCCAGGTGGAGGGCGTCGTCCACAGGGAGAAGGGGCTGTACCCCAACGTCGACCTCTACTCGGGGTCGGTGTACACGTTGCTCGGAATCCCCAAGGACCTGTTCACGCCCGTTTTCGCCGTGAGCCGCGTCGCGGGGTGGACGGCGCACGTGCTCGAGGAGTACCAGGACCTCCGGCTGATCCGCCCGACCGCCCGGTACGTGGGGCCGGTGGACCTCGTCTACCGGCCGATTGCCGAACGCGGTTAACCCCCGCCTCGGCGGAGAGGACCCGCATCAGCGGATACCGAAGGTCCGGTCGGTGGGCCAGTTCGGCGCGGACGGTGCTCGCGCCGTCGGAAAGCGTGACCCTCACCGTGAGCATCTCGGCGATGAGGTACCGGTAACCGAACCGGCCGCTGCCCTTCGGTCCCCCGCGGGCGGGAACGATGCGGACCCGAATGGAGCGGACGTACGGTTGGAGCCGGACCGCCCGCTCGATCATCCGGGCGAGGCCCGCCGCTGTTGCGTCGGAGACAGGGGTACCGAGGTACTGGTGGAAGACGCCCCCGAGTTTGACTCCGGCCTCGAACAACAACGCCTCGCGCCCGGTCAGGGCGACCCCGTGCTCCTGCGCCGGTCCGTCCCTCACTTTCCGCCTCCCGCGTCGGCCGTGGGTGGGGCCCGTACGGTGAACGGCCCCACGAGGTAGTACGCGAGGATCCCAAGGGCGGCCACGGCGCTCGCGCCGAGCGCGAGAAGATAGAAGGCCGAGCCTCCCGCCGGCCGGAATTGGAGAACCAGGATCGCCACGACGGTCGCTACCGCGGTGGCGATCATCACGGGCCGAAGGGGCGACCCGCGTCGGATCTTGGGGAACGGCAAGGGCACGACCATAGACACGGCGATCGCCGCCGCGCCGAGCAGGACGACGGTCGGCGAGGTCCCGGCGAACGAGGGAATGTCGAAGAAGAGGAGGAGCGCGATCAGAGCGAGCGCGGCCTGCGGCGTGGGAGCGCCAAAAAAGTCGGAGTGCTTGTACCCTCGGAACGTGAAGTAGACCAGGCGTCCGATGGCGAGCGCCGCAAACGCAACGCCAATGACGACGGACGGGAG
>JAKIVT010000071.1 GCA_022750415.1 Thermoplasmata archaeon | reverse complement strand
CCGCCGAAGGGCCCGGAGCTCTCCATCCTCCGCCACCTCGCGATGATCGGCGCCGCCCACACGCCGGCCGTGCTCTCCTCGCGCGAGGTCGGCGCGCCGGTGGGCGTGAGCCAGCAGGCGGCCGACCGACACCTGGTGGCGCTGGCCAAGCGGGGTCTCATCACGCGGCAGCTCGCCGCCCGCCGACAACGGCTCACCGTCACGCCCGCGGGAACGGAGCTCCTCCGCGGGGAGTACGAGCAGTACCGTCGGATCTTCGAGGGTCCGGGTCGTCTCAAGTTCTCCGGCGAGGTCGCCTCCGGGCTCGGGGAGGGCCGCTACTACCTCTCCCAGCCCGGGTACATGCTCCAGTTCGCCGAACGGCTCGGCTATTCACCGTACCCCGGCACGCTCAACCTCCGCGTTGGCGCGGACGACCGGGCCCGGCTCGATGCGGCGCGTCACTGGAAGGGGATTCGGATCGACGGGTTCGAGGCGGGGGGCCGAACCTTTGGAGGGGCCACGTGTTTCGTCGCCCGGCTCGGCGGCCGACGGTCGCACTGGATCGTTCCGGACCGGACCCACCATACCGACGTCGTGGAGTTGATCGCCCCGGAGTACCTCCGCAAGGAGCTCCCTGCCAAGGACGGCGACCACGTCGATGTGACCATCGAGGAGGTCTGAGATGACGGAGTCCGTCGCCCGGGCGGTCGCGCGGGAGCGCCGCCCGCCCCCCGGCACCCCGCCGACCGCCCGGGAGCCGGTCAACCTCTGGAGCGAGGACGAGGCGATCGGGACGGACCGGGTCCGGGCGTTCGTGGCGATCCTGCGGACGCGGGGCTGCTACTGGGCCGATGTGAAGGGGTGCTCCATGTGCGGCTACGCCCGCGACACGCTCGGGCGGTCGGCCACCGCCGAGGAGCTCGGGACGCAGCTCGACCGGGTTCTCGAGCGGTACCGCGACGAGCCGTACGTCAAGGTGTACACTTCGGGAAGCTTCCTCGACGACCGGGAGGTCGACCCGACGTCCCGCGTCCGCCTGGCGAAGGCGTTCCACGGCCGAGCTCGCCGCCTGCTCTTCGAGACCTTGCCGGAGTTCGCCACCGAGTCCGCCATCGGGGAGGTCCGCGACGCGTTCGGTGGGGAGCTCGAGGTCGCGCTCGGGTTGGAGTCGACGCAACCCGAGGTCCTGAGCCGGCTGATCAACAAGGGCGAGACGCCGACGCAGTACCTCGCCGCGGCCGACCGGATCCGGTCGTTCGGGGTTCGGCCCAAGGCGTACCTCCTGCTCAAGCCCCCGTACTTGACGGAGACCGAATCGGTGGCGGACGTGGTCCAGTCCGTCGCGGTCGCGCGCTCGCACTTCGATGCGATCTCGGTGAACCCGGTCCACATCCAGAACGGCACGGTGGTGGAGTGGCTGTTCCGGCGCGGCCGGTACCGGCCCCCCTGGCTGTGGAGCCTCGTGGAGGCGATCCGGGCCGGCGCCGCGGACCGGGGCACCACCCGGCTCGTGACGTTCCCGACGGCGGGGGGCCTCCCCCGGGGGCCGCACAACTGCGGACGGTGCGACCGAACGGTCCTTGCTGCGCTCGAGGAGGCGTCGCTCTCCCAGAACTTCGACCCGCTCGCGGCGCTCTCGTGCGAGTGCCAGGCGGAGTACGAGCGGCTCCGGAACCTCGAACCCCTCGGGGTCGAGGCGTGAGCGCGCTCACGCCGAAGCTCCCGAGCTACGCGCACGAGACGATCACCCGGTTCCTCCGCTCCCATCTCGATGGACCGCCCCCCCGGGCGGCGGTCGTCGGCCTGTCCGGCGGGATCGACTCCGCCCTCGTCGCCCGTCTCCTGGTCGACGCCGTGGGGCCGAAACGGGTCGTGGGAGTTCTCCTCCCGGACGCTCTCTACTCCGACGCGCTCCGGAAGGAAACTGAGTCGTTCGGCCACGACCTTGGGATCGACGTCCGAATCGTGCCGATCGGTCCGGTCGTGGACGCGGTTCGCCAAACGGTCCCGGGAACAACCGACCGGACGACCCTCGGCAATGTGGGTCCCAGGCTCCGGATGACGATCCTCTACACGATCGCCCGCTCGGTCGGCGGTCTCGTCGTGGGCACCGGGAACAAATCGGAGCTCCTGCTCGGCTACTTCACCAAGCATGGCGATGGCGGGGTCGACCTGCTGCCGATCGGCGACCTGTACAAGACCGAGGTCCGCGAACTCGCCGCGCAGCTCGGTCTTCCCGAGGTCGTCCGCTCCCGGGCCCCGACCGCGGGGTTGTGGGAGGGACAGACTGACGAGGGGGAACTCGGCCTCCCGTACGAGTCGATCGACCGGATCCTGCGGGGCGTCGAGGAACTTCGCGACCCCGAGGAGATCGCCCGCCTCACCGGACTTTCCCTCCCCGATGTCGAGTGCGTCGTGGCCCGCGTCGCCCACAACCGCCACAAGCGCCGACCCGTGCCCGTGCCGAAGCTCGGGCTCCGGACGGTGGGACTCGACTGGCGGGACTGACCGGCCGGGTCCTCAATCGAGGTTGTCGACCGTCAGGTTCGGTGACGGGGGCCCGCTGTCCCATTCGGCGGGGTCGACCAGGTACGACGCTCCGCCGTGGAGGAATCCGGGGGCGCCCGGCGGGGGAGGGACGTACGGATACGAGGCGCTGAGCGAGTGGGTCGGGAAGAGGACCGGCGCGCGCGGGGACATTCCGAAATCGAAGTAGTCGAGCGGGAGCGGTGCCTTGCAATCGCGAGGGGTGAGGCACCCGAGGTGGAAGCGCCACTCGATGAACCCGAGGATCGACTCGAAGTAGCCGGGGGAGTGGACCACGAGCCCGGCGGGCGTGTACGGGCTGATCACGAGGACAGGCACGCGGAACGACAGGCCGAGCGGGTCGACCGAGGGCGGGGCGACGTGGTCGTAGAACCCCCCGTAGTCGTCCCACGTGACGAAGATCGCCGTGGACGACCAATCGGGGGAGGACTCGACGGCATCGACCACGCTCGCGACGTACGATTCGCCGAGCGAGACGTTGGCCGGCGGGTGGTCGGAGAAGTTGTTCCCCGGTATGACCCAGGAAATGTCGGGGAGCTGCCCGGTCGAACTGTCGTTGAAGAAGTCGTTCCGGGGGACGAAGTGGTGGACGTACCACTGGGTGTACGATTCGGCCCGCGAGGCGAGAGGGTTCCAGTAATTGTACGCCGACGGGGTCTCGGTGTTGGCCCCTCCGTTGATCGCGGTCTCGTACGAGGGGAGCGCCCAATCGTAGTACTTCCAACTCGTGCTCGGCGAGGCGTTCAGCAGGTCCTGGACCGTCCTGGTTTGGTTCGAGGCGTTCAGGTAGGCATGCCTCTCTTGCACGGTCCCCGCGGCGACGACGCTCAGGTTGATCGATTCCGGAGGGGCCTGACCGGCGAGGAGGTACCAGTGGTTCGGAAGGGAGTACGACAGGGCCGAGGAAAAGAAATCGTCGCCGAGCCCGTACTCCTGCGCCATGTCCCAATACACCGGAATCGTCTTCGCATCGTAGTAGCCGAACGGGACCGTTCCGGAATGCTCGGCGGCGTAGAACCCGTCCATTCGGCCCCCGTCGATCGAGCGGATGGTGGCGTTCCACTCGTGCGGCGGGTCCGTGGTCCGGATTCCGTCGGCGGCCAGCGCGAACGGTGCCACGCAGCCGGCCGACGAATTCGTGGGCTGGTACGGGACGCACGTTCCGGCGGGGATGCCGTTCACCGGGTTCGGGCAGTTCGAGCCGACGTTCGGGCAGTACGTGCCGAACAGGTTGTCGAAGGCGTGGTTCTCCATCACCACGACGACGATGTGGCGGATGGGGTTGGTCGACGAACTGGCCGAAGGCTGCCCCGCGAGGTAGAGGAGTGGAGCGGCGGTGGCGATGACGAGGACGAGGACGATCGCG
Organism: Thermoplasmata archaeon; assembly: GCA_022750415.1. GTDB lineage: Archaea > Thermoplasmatota > Thermoplasmata > Lutacidiplasmatales > UBA184 > Lutacidiplasma. The sequence goes on along the minus strand of JAKIVT010000071.1, from coordinate 3,890 downwards.
AGCGCGATTCGTCGTGGGTGGCCGACGTCGGCCGGCCCGCCTCGGCCGGAGGAGGCGGGCGGAGTCCCAGAGCTCGGCAAGTTCTCCAAACGCAGCGCTCTCGCAGGAGGGGCCTACCTCGGGGGGCTCATCACGTTGTTCGGGGGCGCATCCGCGAGGTCGCGACCCGGGTGGCCTCTCGGCGCCCGGTCGTACGCGGGGGGCCGGAGCCACCCACGGGTCGACGGGGACCGGATCTTCGTCGCCCGCTCCCGGCCCGACGGTCCCGACACACGAAACCTTTTAGTGAGCGGGCGCTCGGCGAGACCGAGCCGGTGCCGTCAGGGCCGGGGCGCGAAGGCTGCGGATGGACCGGGAGACGTACCGTCGACTCTACGACCGCCTAGTTACCGCCGAGGACGTTCGGACCGTCGCCGAAGCCGAGCACCTCGACGAAGAGCTTCTGTTCGTTATTCACACGCACCGGGTCACCCGCGACGCGACCCGCCGGTTCTACGTCCTCAAGCGCCAGGTCCCGCGACTTGCCAGCCAGTGGCGCCGGGGCCGGACGATCCTGGATATCTCCCAAGAATGGAAGTTCCCGCCGGTCCTGACCGGCCAGATCCTCCTCGGCGAGCTCGGCGTTCCGAGGAAGAAGGTCTGGCAGGCGTTCCTCCATCCCGAGACCGCCCCCGACGAGCGGATCCGTCGGGAGGTCGAGGAACTCCTCCGTGCCGATTCGATCTATTCGCCGGCGGGGATGGACCGCCAGCGCGCCCGGGGCGAGGTCGGCGAGGCCCGACTCTACGCCTGGCTGGAGAAGCACGGGATCGGGTACCGGACCGAGAAGGACCTCCGGGGAAAATACGCGAAGACCCCGGACGCGCTCCTCGACCAGCCGATCATGTTCTACGGCCAGAAGATCACGTGGATCGAATCGAAGGGGAACTTCGGCGACGACGTCGAACTGAAGAAGAACCTGAAGCGGCAGCTCGGCCCGTACACCGAGCTGTTCGGGGAAGGGGCCGTCGTCTACTGGTTCGGGTACATCGACGGCGCGGAATCGCCGCCGGGGATCTTGCTCTGGGACGGGGAGACCATCGAAGGGCTCACGCCGGTCCCGCCGGACCATCCCTCGGAATCTCCGTCTGCTGCCCCGTCGCCAAATCCCGTTCGACGATTTGGCCACGGGCGAGCTCCTGCGGCCCGACGATCCACGCCCGACGCGCCCGCCGCCGGGACGCCTCCCTGAGCTGGCGCGAGAGCGAGCGCCGCATCGGGTCGAAGTCGGCCGAGACGCCGGCCCGCCGGAGCTTCGCGACGAGCTCGAGGACGACGCTCCGCATTTCGGGGCCGGTCGAGACCACGTAGGTGTCGAGCGCCGGTTCTCCCTCCGGCCAACGTCGGTTCTTGCGGAGGAGGAGCTCGAGGGTCTGGTCCCCGATGGCGAGCCCGCACGCCGGCGTGGGCGGACCGCCGAACAGTTCGACCAAGTGGTCGTACCGGCCGCCGCCGAAAAGGGAGCGGAGGTCGCCCTCCCGGTCGAACGCCTCGAAAACGGAGCTTGTGTAGTACTCGAAGCCCCGGACGATCGTCGGGTCGTACACCGCCCGGTCGGCAAGCCCGACCGTTCCGAGCAGCTCGAAGATCTCCCGAAGCCGGGCGACTCCGGCGGTGGCGGCCTCGCCGAGACCGAGGGCCAGAAGTTCGTCGAGCACGGGAGCGACCGAGGCGGCCGGGACCCCGTCCCCCGCCCGGTCGAGGTGTGCCCGAAGGAACTCCACCCCCTCGGACGAAACTCCCGAGGCGGTGAGGGCGTCGGCGAATTCGCCGCCGGAGGTCTTCCGCCACCGGTCGAGGGCCCGGAAGTACCGCAAGCCATCCTTCGCCCCGAACCGTTGCCCGATCCCCTCCGCGAGGGCCCGGTCGTTCAGCCGGAACGCGTAGAGGCCCGTAGCCCCCACCTCGTCCATCAGCTGGGCCGCGGTCTGGAGGAGCTCGACCTCGGCCTCGACGCCCGCCACGCCGAGGATGTCGAGGTTGAACTGGGAGAACTCGCGGGTCCGACCGGCCTGCGGCTCCTCGTACCGCCACAACTTCGAGTAGGTGAACCACTTCACCGGAAGCGGTTCCGCCTTCGCCCGGTCGACGAACACCCGGGCCAGCGACGGCGTGGTCTCGGCGAGGAGAGCAACCTTCCGGTTTCCCTTGTCCACGAACGTCCAGACCTGCTCCCCGATCTCCTCGCCGCTCTTCGCCTCGAACAATTCGAGGCTCTCGACCGAGGGGGTTTCGAGCTCCTGGAATCCCGCGCGCCGGGCGACCCGTCGCATCCGACGGAACAGCTCGCTCCGTGCCCCGGCGTCCGGGGGAGCGTAATCGCGGAACCCGCGGAGGGTCGTGAAGGGCATGGCGCGCCGAGCGGGCCGGAAGTACTAAAGCTTCGGGCCGGCGTCGGCGACCGGGACGCCGCCGACGGTTCCGGAGAGCTCGCGGAGCCGCCGGTACGAGCCGATGACGGTCACAAAGCTCCGCCGCCGCAGCGCGGGAGCAATCTCCCGCATCTCCGCCAGCGCCGGCGCGACATCCTGCCCCGCGTCCCGGGCCGCGAGGATCGCCGTCTTCTGGCGGGCGAGCTCCGTGAGGAACGCCGGCTCGAGGACCGACCAGAGGGCGAGGCCCGCCTTGGCCAGCACCGCTTCGGCGCTCGCGACGTCCCCCGCCTTCGCGAGCCGCCGTCCCTCCGCGAGCGGGCCGAGGGCGGCGGCCGGGTCCCCCCCGAGCTCCCGGATCGTCTCCGCGAGGAGTTCGGCCTGGCCCACCAAGACCTCGACCGTCGCCCATTCTTCCTCGAGGCGGCCCAAGGTGTCGTCGAGGTGGCGGAGGCGCCGTTGCGCGCCCCCGAGGTCGCCGAGCGCGAGCGCCGACCGGCAGCTCTCGAACTCCACGTCGGGTCCGGACGTGGAGACGACCGCGCTCAGCGCGTTGCGGCGGGCAACGAGCGACTCGAACTCCTCGGTGAACGCCCCGGCGATATGGATGAACAGCTCGCGCCCGAGGACCTCGAACGAACCGGCGTCGTTCGAGGCGACCGCGAGGCGGGCCCGGTCGGCGAAGTCCCCGGTGTCGATCCCCTGGCGGCGGGCGATCTGCAGGTACTCGTCGACCTGCCGGCGCGCGATCGCGACGCCGTAGGCCGACGGGAGCGAGGGCATCTGGTCGATGGGCCGGGGACCCGCCGTCGGCGGGCTCCCGGAGGCGGAGAGCGACGGCCGCGAGAGGTATCCCGACCCTGGGACGCGGTCCGGCACGGCGTCGTTCGCTTGGTTCGCGTCGCCGACCGCGGCCAAGATCTCCTGGACCGCCCGGCCGAACTGGGGGTCGGAGTCCGGAAGACCGGCCGCTTCGCGAACCGGCCCGAACAAGTCCACCGAAAGGCCGCACCGGCCGCAGGCGCGTCCGTCGTCCGGATTCGAGAAGCCGCAGGCAGGGCAGACCGGCACTCTTGCTCCGCTCTAGGTCTTCTGGCTTCGGCCGGAGAACCCGGAGCGGGCGATCGATGGGGGGCGGATGACGGGGCGGTACGTCCGGTCCGCCGCCATCGCGCGCAGGGCACGGATCCGCTCCTCGGTTGGAGGATGGGTCGAAAACCAGCTCATCATGGAGCGGCCCCGGAACGGGTTGACGATGTAGAGGCTCCCCGTCGCCGGAGAGCCAGAGGTGAGAGGTTGGGCGTCGTTGCCCCGCTCCAGCTTCCCCAAGGCGCTGGCCAAGGAGAGCGGGTCGCCGATAGTACGGGCGCCGACCTCGTCGGCCTTGCTCTCGCGGGTCCTCGAGATGGCAAGCTGGATCAAGCTCGCGGCGATGGCGGCGGGGATGACGGCGAGGAGCGCCCCGAGACCGTTGTTGTT
>JAKIVT010000070.1 GCA_022750415.1 Thermoplasmata archaeon | reverse complement strand
CCGGTGCTGAACGAGGCGTGCTTCGCTCTCGACGAGGGGGTGGCCTCCTCGCGGGACATCGACCTCGCGATGAAGACCGGCGCGGGGCTCCCGATGGGCCCGTTCGAGCTCGCCGACCTGATCGGCCTCGACGTCACCTTGGAAGTGGCGGAGTCGCTCGTCCGAGGGACCGGGGACCCGAAGTACCGGCCGGCTCCGGCGCTAAGACGGCTCGTCGCCGCCGGGCACCTGGGCCGAAAGACCGGCCGGGGATTCTACGACTACTCCGCGTAGCGAAGCCGGCGGGCCCGAGTCTTCGGGCCCTCCGCGGGTGTCGGGTTCGGGTCGAGGCGGGGCGGACGTCATCCCCTCGCCGAAGGTGGCCCGACGGTGGCCAGATTTCCCTCCGCCGAGTGGGCCCAGCTCCTTCGCGAGGCGATCAACGCGAGTGAGGAGTACGCCCTGGCAGCGAAGGCGTGGGAGGGAGACGTCCTCCTGCGCATCGTCCCCGACGCGACGGGAAGCGCTTCGCCGGGCATCCATCTCGACCTCGCGGGCGGCGCCTGCCGGGCCGCCAGGTTCGTTCCCGACAGTGGCGCGACCGAGAGTGAGTTCGTCTTCGAGGCGACGGCTCCGGTCTGGGACCAGATCCTTCGGGGCGAAGTCGACCCGGTCCGGGCCGTCCTCTCCGGTCAGGTGAAAATTCGCGGCAACGTGGCGAAGGCGATGCGATTCACCAAGGCGTCGACACTTCTCGTCCGAATCGCGTCGGCGATTCCCAACGGACCCTAAGCGGGGGCCGGAGCGCCCGCGGGCGCGGCGGGGACGGGGGCGGGTTTGGGAGCCGCCGGAGCGACGACCGTCGGAGGCCCGGTCATGGCGGCGGCCGGTCGGGTCGGCGGAGCGGGGGGCTTCGGCGGAGGCGGCATGAGTTGGCGCTTCAGGAACGCGATGACGTCGACCCAGGTCTCCTCCGCCCGGTTCTGGTCGTACGCCCGGAGGTCGCGCGAGAGGTAATTGTGGCCCACTTCGGTCATCGCGACGAACTCGACCTGACCGGGGGGGAGCTTCTCGAGCTGCGCGCGGCTCGCGCCCGCCACCCGGTCGCGGCGCCCCGAGACGACGAACACCTTGGCGGTCACGAGTTGGAGGGCCTCGGCCGGCACGACCGGCACCGGATACGCCAGCGCCACGGCCGTGAGCTTCTGGTCGAGGCCGGCAAGGGCGAGCGCCAGCGACCCGCCGTACGAGAGACCGAACACCGCGGATTTCTCCGGGTCCACGATGTCGCGGCTCCGGAGGTAATTCAGGGCGTCCGTGTAGAATCGGACGAGCTTCGCGACGCGCGGGACGGTGATCGGGACCCCCCCCTTCGTCCGAAGGGCCAACCGGCTGGTGAGATGGTCGGTCGGCCCGAACAGCGAGGTCCTCCCCACGTCTGGGATCAGCACCTCGAATCCCGCCCGGGCGAAGTGGATCGCCGCGTCGAGGAGGGACGTCGTGATGCCGTACACCTCGGGAGTGATCAGGACCACCGGACGCCGAGCGACCTTGGTCGGGCTCAGCAGGATCCCCGCCGCCTCTCCACTCGGAACGGCGTCGGTCGGGAACGTCACCCGCTCACTGCGGTACGGGGGCATCGGAGCGCCGGGTTTCGCCTTCGACCCGGTCCAACTCTTGTTGAGGAAGTCGATGACGCAGAGCTTGTACCGCTCCTTGTTCAGGACGATGACGGCCTGCCGCTTCCCGCAGATGTCGCACGGGCCGATGACGCCGCTCCCGAACTCGAGCCCGGGCGTCGTGAGGAGCAGGTCGTCGTCGCGCATCCGGTCAGTTCCCCGGCGAGGAGCGGCGTCGGACCGGGACACGGGTCTTAACCGTTGCCCGCGCGGCGGCCGGCGCCTTCGGACCGAGGAGCTCGAGACGGGCCCGGTCGCGGGGAACGACGACCGACAACCCCGCCTTCCGGAGCCGGGTCGCGAGCCCCCGGTCGGCGGTGGCGACCACGGCGCCGTGTTCCGCCGCGGCATGGACGATTCCGTCGTCCCCCCGTCCGCCGACCGGCAGGGTCGGAAGCGTCTCGGCGAGCGCTCTCGCGAGCTTCGCGCCGACGACGCCGCGGCGCTCCAACCGGGCCAACTCCCCGGCGGCGGAGGACGGGACGAGGAGTCGCGTGCCGCCCGGGAACAATCGCTGGAGTTCGGGGGCGAACCGAACCCCGTGCGTGAACGGCCAGAACATCGCGTTGGTGTCGGCGAGGACCAGGACCGGTCCGGGGGGCCGGTTACGGTCGGCGGAGGGCGATGCCGAGCGCTTCGCGGTCGTGCTGCTCACCCCCGGAGCGTTGGCGCAGAACGTACCGTTGGGCCTTCTGGTTCGCGGTCTTCGGGATCTCGGCCAGGAATTCGACGTAGCGCGGGACCATGAAGAACGGAAGGTGCTCCACGCAGAACTCGAACAGCTCCTTCGGGGTGGCCGAGGCGCCGGGTTTCAGCTGGACGAACGCCTTCACGTCCTCCTCCCCGAGCGGCGACGGGACCCCCACGACGACCGACTCGAAGACGGCCGGGTGCCGGTTCAGGACGCTCTCGACGTCGTACGGGGCGAGGTTCTCCCCGCGCCGCCGGATGACGTCCTTCTTCCGGTCGACAAAGAAGTAGTAGCCGTCGGCGTCCCGGGTGACGTAGTCGCCGGTGTGGAACCAAAGGTTCCGCCACGCCTCGACGGTCTTGTCCGGCTTGTTCCGGTAGCCGAGAAACATCGTGAACGGGGCCCTCGGTCGGACGATGAGCTCGCCCCGGACCCCGGTGGCGACCGGCCGGTCGTCGTCGTCGACGACCTCCGCCTCGACGAATCCGAGTGGCGTTCCCACCGACCCCACCCGGACCCGGTCCGGCGGATTCATCAGGGTCGTGCAGCCGCATTCGGTCATCCCATACAGCTCGAGGATGGAGAGGCCGAACCGACGCTCGAAGAGCGGCCACACGTCGCGCGTCGTACCCGCCGTCAGCGCGGTGCGGACCTGGTGGGTCTGGTCCGTCGGTTTTTCGGGCTGCTTGAACAGGACGTTGATCATCGCGATCAGGAGGGACACATGGGTGGCCCCGTTCGTGGCGGCCGACTCCCAGAACGTCGAGGCGTGGAATCGCTCGTCGAAGGCCGCGGTGAGGTCGTACTCGAGGGCCATCAACGCGGTCATCTCCTGCGCGTTGCAGTGAAAGAGCGGTAAGGCGCTGAACAGAACCGATTCCGGAGTCAGGCGGCTGCGGAGTCCGATTTCCCGCGGGGTCGTGAGGTACTTCTCGTGGGGAATGACCGCTCCTTTGGGGGGTCCGGTGGTCCCGCTGGTGTACAGGATGGCAGCGGGGTCGGAGCCGTGCAGAGCGGGGGTGTCCGCGAGTTCGACGGGAGTCTCGAGGCTGGCCCATGTACCCACACCCGGGAGAGAGGACCCGCCCTCGCCCGTCGGGTCGACCAACCACTCGAGACCGATCTTTTCCCCGGAGCGGAACGGCTCGTAGGAGGACCAAAGCCGCCGGTCGACGAGGATCCCACGAGGTCCCGCGTCCGCCAGTTCGTACCGGAGGATCTCGCCCTTGAGCGCCGTGTTGAGTGGTACGAACACCGCTCCGAGCTTGGTGACCCCGAACCAGGCCAGGACGAACTCCGGGCCGTTCATCAGCAGGGCCGCGACACGGTCCCCCTGCCCGATTCCGGAGGCCCGAAGGTGGGCGGCGACGCGGTCGCTCTGGGTGTCGAGTTCCCGGTAGCTCAACGAACGACGCTCGAACCGGAAGGCGACCCGCGGACCGTTTTTTTCGGCCTTCGCTCGGACGAGGGTCGGGAGGTCATGGTAGACCTCCTCGGGGGCCAGCATCGGGGTCTCCGAACCGTCAGCGGACTTAAGAACTCGGCCGAAGCAAGGACGGCGGGTTCGTTTCTCCGACCCGGACCCACCAATTCGGAGGCCCCGGATGCGCAGGACCACCCAAGAGTTCCGGACGGACCGGCCGGCCCGCGCCGAACTCGCCGCGGGGGCCGCGATCGTCGACCCGGACCGGAAGGAGTTGCTTCTGCTCCACCTCACGGAGGAGGACCGGTGGTGCTTCCCGAAGGGCCACGTGGACGCAGGAGAATCCGTGGCCGCGGCGGCCCTCCGGGAAGTCGAGGAGGAGACCGGGCTCTCCGGCCTGACCCTCGGTCCGGAGATCGGGCAGGTGACCTACCGATTCTACCAGCCGAAGAAGGACCGGAGCGTGGTCAAGACGTGCGTCTACTTCGTGGCCCTCGCCAGTGTTCGGCCGGTCCGCCTCGAAGCGATCTTCGACGAAGCGCGATGGGTCGGAGTCGACGCCGCACGTTCCTTGGTCGAGTTCGACGCGGACCGGCAGGTTCTCGACCTCGTCGATGCGTGGCTCGCCCACCGTTGAGATCGATTTCCAACTTCGGGGAATAGGAAAGGGTTCGGGACCGGGGGCCAACGCCCCCGGTCCCTAGGGAACGGTTCTACGCTCCGCCGCTCGGGGGCGCGGGCGGGGACGGGCCCGCCGGCGGGGGAGGCAGGTCCGCCGACGGGGGGACCTGCTGGCTGTATCCGCCGACCAATTGCCCTCCACCGGACTTCCGGCGGGACCAGCTCCGATACTCGACGATGCCGACGGTACCCACGACCACGACCACGACCGCGACCAGGCCGACCAGGAGGAACGGCAGGATCGACCCGGCGGCGCTCGTGGTCCCGGCGCAGTGGGTCGTCAGGCAGGTGGACGAGTGCTGGGCGTCGGCCACCGTTTCGGGCTGACCCTGGACGACGGTTCCGCCCGGCGGGTTCGGGGGCGCGGGGCCGGTCGAAGCGACGGTCCGGGCGCTCAGCAGGCTCGAGTCCGTTCCCGCGTACGAGGTCGCCGAGGCGAGGACCTGGAATCGGTGGCCCGTCGCGTCGAGCGCAATGTCGAGGCGCGAGGTGGAGACCTGCTCGGCGCCGAACGCGTGGCCGTCCCAGTCGTGGTGGCCCACGCCAAAGATCTCGAAGCCGTGGGGCACGAGGAGGAACCCGTCCACGTCGTCGAAGGGACCGGTCACCGCGACGGCGATCACCGGCACCGTCCGCCCGTTGGCGAGGGTGATCGTGCCGAGCTCCGCGCCGACCAACGTGACCGACCCGGTTCCCGAGACGTTGCCGTTCGGGCTGCCCGAGCCGCTCACCGATGCGCCGAGGAGCGACGTCGCTCCGTACTGGTAGGCGAAGCTCCACGCTCCGCTCGCCGTGTACGCCGCACTCGAGTTCCAGGTTACGTTCGGCCCGACGTTCCATGGAACGAGGCCGAGCGAAGGCTGGAACGCCACCGAGCCATGGGAGCTTCCTGTAACGGTCAGGTGGCCGCTCGCCGTGCGGGTACCGACGGTCAGCGAGTACGACTCGTTGAGATTCGCGGTCCCCTGGGAGGAGGCGTTGTCGATCCCCAGGGCAGGCGTCGCTGTGCCGTTCTCGTAGACCTGCGAGAGGGCCGTGAGGTTCGCGAACCCGGTGTCGCTCTCATTGCCCCGGATCGACAGGTTCCCCGCCGAGGTGGGTTTGGTGCAGTTGGGGGCGCAGTAGGACGCGAACAGGCTCGCGGCCATCGTCCGCTGGGCCTCCAGGGCGACCGTTCCCGTCGTGGTGTTGGTCGCCGTGAAGATGACCTGCCAGCCGAAGAACGTGTGGGCGGAGTACGACGCATTGCCGAGCTGGAGGCTCACGTTCACCCACTTCGCGCCGCCGTAGGCCCATTGCTGGGTTGCTGAGGCGCTCGCCGGGCCCGCAGCCGCGACGGGGCTCCCCTGGGCGGTCGCCGCCAATGCGGGCAGGACCATCGCCAGGACGACCACCACGGCCATCGTCGCCAGAGCTTTCGTCGTTCGATCCGTTCGTTGCATTCGTTCTCTTCCTGGAGGCGGCCGTTGTGCCGTCTTCGTCGGATAGACCCCGGACGCGCGGGATAAACCCCCGTCTCGCGCCGCCGAGAGGTCGTTGGACGGTGTGCTAGGGCGTCGCCCGTCGTCGGTCACGGCCCGGACGGCGGCCGGGGGGTGGAGAGGCCCGGAATCCGGAATCCGGCCTGCTCGGCGATCGCGATCGAGCTCTCGTACCCCGCATCCGCGTGGCGCGCGACCCCGAGCCCCGGGTCGTTGTGGAGCACCCGGCCGATCCGGCGGTCCGCTTCCGGCGTCCCGTCGGCCACGATCACGAGTCCGGCGTGGATCGAGTTCCCGATCCCCGTGCCGCCCCCATGATGGACGGAGACCCACGTCGCGCCGGAAACCGCATTCAACAGCGCGTTCAGGACCGGCCAATCGGCAATCGCGTCGGACCCGTCCTTCATCCCTTCGGTCTCCCGATAGGGGCTCGCGACGCTGCCCGTATCGTGGTGGTCTCGACCGATCGCAACGGGGGCGGCGAGCGCTCCGGTCCGTACGAGGTCGTTCACGAGGTGGCCGAACCGCTCGCGCTCGCCGTACCCCATGTAGCAGATCCGGGCGGGGAGTCCCTGGAATCGGACTCTCTCGGCCGCGAGCCGAATCCATCGGCACAGGTCGGCCCGGTCGGAAAACTCGTGGAGGATCATCCGGTCGATCCGCGCGATATCCGACGGATCCCCCGAAAGGGCCACCCACCGAAACGGCCCGCTGCCGATGGCGAACAGCGGCCGGATGTACGCGGGGACGTAGCCGGGGATATCGAACGCGTCCGCAACACCTGCTTCCTTCGCCTGGGTCCGGAAGTTGTTTCCGTAGTCGAACGTGACGGCCCCGCGCCGACGGAGCTCGAGGATCGCCCGCGCCTCCAGGGCGATCGATTTCCGGACCTCCGTCAAGTACGCCGCCAGGTCCCGGTCGCGAAGTTCGGCGGCCGATTCGACCGTATGTCCGACGGGAAGGTACCCGACGCGGATGTCGTGGGCGGCGGTCTGGTCGGACACCACGTCCGGGGTGACGTTGCGGCGGACCAGCTCCGGATACACGTCGGCCGCATTCGCCCGGAGGCCGACGGAGAGCGGTCGTCGCTCCTCGACCGCCCGGCGAACTCGGGCGAGCCCGTCGTCGAGCGAGGTCGCCTCTTCGTCCAGATATCGATTGGACAGCCGCCGGGCGATCGCCCGGGGGTCCACGTCCACGATGAGGGCGGCTCCGCCGAGCATCGTGACCGCGAGCGGCTGGGCGCCCCCCATCTCTCCGAGGCCGCTCGTGAGCATCCAACGGCCCCGGAGGTCGGGCTGGTGGAACTCGATCCGGGCGGCGGAGGCGAGCGTCTCGTACGTCCCCTGCAGGATGCCCTGAGTTCCGATGTAGATCCAGCTGCCCGCCGTCATCTGGCCGTACATGGTCAAGCCCCTCGCCTCCAGCGGCCAGAACACCTCGTCGGTGGCCCATTTCGGGACCATCATGGCGTTCGAGATCAGGACCCGGGGCGCGTCCCGGTGCGTCGGGAAGACCCCGACGGGCTTTCCGGATTGGACGAGGAGCGTCTCGTCGTCGCCCAACGTCCGCAGCGTGGCGATGATCCGGTCATACGACCCCCAGTCTCGGGCCGCCTTTCCCCGGCCCCCGTAGACGATGAGGTGGGCCGGGTCGCGGGCGACGTCCGGGTCGAGGTTGTTCATGAGGAGGCGCATCGCCGCCTCCTGTCCCCAGCCCCGGCAGACGAGTTGGGCGCCGCGCGGAGCGGTGATCGGGGGTCGCGCCGGCTCCGCGGAGCTCACGCTTGGGGGAATCGAACCGGCTTGAAAGGTTGTCCCGAAATGGTGCGACCTCGGGAGGGGAGGGGCGGGGGGTAGGCCGGTCGTCTCCAGGGCGGCTCAAATCGCGGGGTCGTACCGCCCGTCCGGGGACGGGTCGGGGCGTGCTATCGGCGGCTCTGCCTCACGGACCGGCGAGGACCCCT